>JADFUX010000024.1 GCA_015222255.1 Chloroflexota bacterium | reverse complement strand
CGGTCTCTGGCCCTGCTGATGTTGTTGCAGCGGTTACTGCAGGCAAAGAGGCAGCTATTTCTATCGACCGCTATTTAAGAGGGGTCGCCTTAACGGAGGGAAGGCAAATAACACCTAAGAGGGTAGAGGAAGTATCAAAGGAAGGAGTCAAGCCAAGGGCAAGAGCCAGCATGCCGCTACTCGAAGTCAGCAAGAGAAAAGGCTCCTTTGCCGAGGTTGAGCAAGGTTTTGACGAAAAAACAGCCGTCGAGGAGGCCAAACGCTGTCTGAACTGTGGCGTATGCTCGGAATGTTTGGAGTGCCTAAAGGTCTGTGAGCAAGGAGCGATTAACCATGAAATGAAGGAGGAGTCTATTGAGGTAGAGGTAGGCTCAATCATTCTGGCTACTGGCTATGACCAGTTTGACCCCAGTGTTATAACTCAATATGGGTATAAGAAGTATGATAATGTCCTAACCGGGCTTGAATTTGAAAGGATGACTTGTGCTGCTGGGCCAACTCAGGGACAGATTCAACTCAAGGATGGCAGAGAACCGGAGAGTGTGGCCATAGTACATTGTGTCGGCAGCCGGGATAAGAATTACCACGAGTATTGCTCCCGGGTTTGCTGTATGTATGGACTCAAATATGCCCACCTGATAAAAGAATTTACCAAGGCTGAAGTATATGAGTTCTATATCGACATGAGGTGCTTTGGAGAGGCCTTTGAGGAATTCTATAAGCGTGTTTCAGAGGAAGGTGTCAATTTCGTGCGAGGCAAGGTAGTCAAGATTACTGACCAGGCTATAAGTGAAGAGGAAAGGGGAAAGCTAGTTGCCGTAGCTGAGGATACGTTATTGGGGAGGATGATCCGTGTTCCGGTAGACATGGTTATCCTCTGTGCTGCTCTGCAAGCTCGATCTGATGTGGCTGATGTCGCTAGTCGTTTCACCATAGGTCAAAGAGCCGATGGGTTCTTCTTGGAAACCCATCCTAAGCTTGCCCCGGTAAACACGCCAACAGCCGGGGTTTTCATTGCTGGCTGCTGTGCAGGACCCAGGGACATCCCTGACACCGTGGCCCAGGCTTCTGCTGCAGCATCCAAGGCGCTGTCGTTGATAAGCAGAGGTTGGATTATGATTGAGCCTACCATAGCCCAGGTGAATGAAGCCTTATGCCACGGTTGTGGACGCTGCGAAGAGATTTGCGATTTTCATGCCCCCAAGGTTATCAGTAAGGATGGGGTTAGAGTTTCCATTGTTGATGCTCCGTTATGCAAGGGATGTGGAGCTTGCGCCGTTGTCTGTCCTACGGGAGCAATATCAATTAGGCATTTCAATATGCAGGAAATAGAGAGTCTGGTTGATGGCTTGTTGGAGGTGCAGCATGTCTGATTTTGAACCGCAGATTATCGCTTTTTGCTGCAACTGGTGCACTTATGCCGCAGCCGATTTGGCCGGGACAAGCCGGGTTCAATACCCTCCCAATGTCTATATTGTGCGCGTGATGTGCAGTGGAATGATAAATCCTGACTATGTCCTTAGAGCCTTTGAGAAAGGCGCTGACGGAGTCATAATCTCTGGCTGTCACTACACAGACTGCCATTACATTGATGGCCCGGTAAAGTGCGATGCCATGTTCGCAAAGCTAGAGAGGCTGCTTCACACCTTAGGTCTAGAGGATGAAAGGGTAAGACGTGAGATGATATCTACTTCTGAGGGAACGATATTTGCCAGAGTAGTTCAAGAATTTGTTGACCAGCTTAAGGAACTAGGCCCCTCACCCCTTTCATCTTTAAGAAAGGAGCAGTTGGCAGTTTGAATCTGGAAGACATCATTCAGGAAACAAAGACTTACTACTGCCTGGAGTGTGGCAAGTGCACCAGCATATGTCCCGTCGCCAGATATGATCCCTCTTTCTCTCCGAGAACGATGATTGAAAATGCTCTTTTGGGGTTTGAGGATGAGTTGATCTTCGACCAGAAACTTTTCTCCTGCTTGACTTGTTATACCTGCCAGCAAAAATGCCCCTGCGATGTTGATTTTCCCGTGTTTATCCAGAAAGCCAGGGTCATAGCTCAGAATAACGGGCAGCATGGAGTTTGTGCCCACTCTGGGCAATTGCAATCTTTGGCGCGACTTATGACAAGTCCTGACATTAAGCAAAGGAGATTGGAATGGCTATCCGACAAATATCGCGTTTCAGACACAAGCGATATTCTTTTGTGGGTCGGATGTGCTCCATATTTTGAACCCATCTTCGAGGATATTGAATTTAGGGCTCTCGACATCACCGAGGCAAGCCTAAAGATTTTGAACTCTCTGGGGATAGAGCCCAAACTGCTTCCAAATGAGAAATGCTGCGGCCATGATGTGCTTTGGACTGGGGATATAGAGACATTTCTGAAATTAGCCCAAGATAATGCAACGCAAATAAAAGACTCTGGGGTGAAGAAAATAATTTTTCCCTGCCCCGAGGGCTATCGGACATTAAAGCTGGATTATCCCAATTACGGCTTTGGCCTGGATTGTGAGTTGCAACATATCTCCGAATTCTTGGCAGAGAAGATAGAAAACGAGGGGTTGAAGTTTGGCGAAATAAGGAAAAAGGTGACTTATCAGGACCCGTGTAGGTTAGGAAGACATCTCGGTGTCTATGATGCGCCGAGGAAGGTGCTCAAGTCTATTCCGGGCATAGAATTTGTTGAGATGGAACATAGTAGAGAGGATTCCATTTGCTGTGGTACCAGTGCCTTCACCAATTGCGATTCCTACTCAAATATGATAAGGACAGAAAGGCTATCTGAGGCGGCCTCAACAGGGTCAGAGATGCTCATAACCTGCTGTCCCAAATGTCAAACGCATTTCAAATGTGCCACGGTAGATAAAGGGGAAGAAAAGCGACCAACTCCGCAGATTGAGGTCATAGATTTGGTAAATCTGGTAGCGAACGCCATAGGAGACTAACCATGGATCGGGAAAACGGGCGTGAATCCATTTTGGTAATCGGCGGTGGGATAGCCGGAATTCAAGCCTCCCTGGATCTGGCTAATATGGGCCTGAAGGTTTATTTAGTGGAAAAGTCGCCCAGCATTGGGGGGAGGATGGCCCAACTAGACAAGACGTTCCCCACTAATGATTGTGCTATGTGTATTCTCGCCCCTAAGATGATAGAGGCAAGCCAGCATCCTAATATCGAACTCTTGACCTATTCCGAGGTGGAAGAAGTGTCAGGGGAGGTGAAGAATTTCCAGGTCAAGGTTCGAGGGAAGGCAACCTATGTTGATTGGGACAAATGCACTGGATGCGGAGAGTGCACAGAAGCGTGTCCCGTTAGTATCCCCAGCGAATTTGACCGCGGTTTGGGAATGAGGAAGGCGATATACGTGCCCTTTCCTCAAGCAGTTCCTAAGAAGGACATAATAGACAAAAGGGGGATTCCTCCGTGTCGAAGTGCTTGCCCGGCAGGTATAAATGCACAAGGATATGTGGCACTGATATCGAAGGGAAAATTTGAAGAGGCTGTTGATTTAGTCAGAGAAAAAGGTCCTCTTCCGCTGGTTTTGGGTAGAGTATGCCCGCACTTTTGCGAAGATGAATGCAACCGGGGCAAGATTGACGAGCCGGTGGCAATCAGAGCCCTGAAGCGGGCCTGTGCCGACCACGAACTTTCGATTGGCAAAGAGCCAACCGCAGTTGAAAAGACGAGAGAGGAAAAGGTTGCTATTATTGGATCTGGACCGGCGGGGCTTAGCGCAGCCTATTTCCTCGTGAAGAAAGGCTACGGAGCAACTGTTTTTGAGAAGCTGCCCGAGCCTGGCGGCATGCTTTATGCCGGAATACCTGAGTATCGGCTGCCAAAGGACATATTGAGAAAGGAAATTGAATACATTAAAGGAACGGGCGTTGAGATCAGAACTAAGACAGAGGTGGGAAAGGATATAACTTTCGAGGAATTGGAGAGAGACTACGACGCTGTATTCGTCGCTGCCGGCGCCCAGGAAAGCACGAAGCTAGGCGTGCCGGGTGAGGAGCTACAAGGGGTCATCAATGGGCTCTCCTTCTTAAGGGACATAAAACTGGGGAAACGAATCAGGATAGGAAATAAGGTGGCTGTTGTTGGTGGGGGCAACGTTGCCATAGATTCAGCTAGGTCAGCAGTGAGGCTGGGGGCTAAAGAGGTCTTTATCATCTACCGAAGGTCAAGGGAAGAGATGCCCGCCGGGAAAGACGAGATAGAGGCGGGAGAAAAAGAAGGAGTGGAGATACGTTATCTTGCCACCCCCACTAAGGTCTTGGGCAAGAACGGAAAAACGGTTGGCGTAGAATGCATTCGTATGGAGTTGGGAGCGCCTGACGAAAGTGGACGAAGAAGACCCGTACCCATAGAAGGCTCTGAATTTGTGATGGATGTGGATACTTTGATACCAGCAATTGGGCAAGCCACT
>JADFUX010000023.1 GCA_015222255.1 Chloroflexota bacterium | reverse complement strand
GCCGAGTCCTATCTGAATCGGGCTGATGCGGATGGCTTTCCCACTCATCTATGTGGCTATAGCCGAAATACTTTTGGCTATACATCAAGAATGATAAAGGAGTTGGGAGGGGAGATACCGCCTGAGGCGCCTATGGGAGGGATGCCCAGGCCTGTTCTGCTAGTATCTTCGGTCAGCGTTTGCGATGCGAGGTATAAATGGTTTCAAGCTGAAGGTCGTTACATGGATGTTCCTGTGTGGAATCTAGAGCTACCTATTCCCGGGGTGAAGGAACTGTTCATGGATGGTGTTAAGGAGCAATGTATTGCCGCGATAGTTGAACATTTGAGAGAGTTTGTGGCCTTCCTGGAACGCCTGCTGGGCAGGAAAATGGATTGGGACAAATTAGGTGAGACGATGAACTTGGTGGAGCAGCTTTGCCGGGTATGGCATGAGGTTAACGAGTTGCGCAAGGCAGAACCCTGTCCTATGCATGGCAGGGATTTTTGGAGCGCTATGCCTGCATCTCTATTTCTGGCAGGTGATCTCAAGGATACATTAGAATGCTATCGAGCCATGTATGATGAGGTGAAATCCAGGGTGGATAACCAAATAGGGGCGATTGCCGATGAGAAATATCGCATAGTGTTTGCCGAGCTGCCGCCGTGGCATAGCTTAGGGTTTTTCGACAGGCTAGCTGAGAGGGGTTGGAATATTGTGATTGAGAGCTGGAACTATCATCCGCCTATACCCATAGACTTAAGTGGGATTAGCGACCCCTTGGAGCGGATTGCCAGGTTCACCTTTCAGTGGTACACTGGGTATTATGAACGCGCTCTAGAGGATGGGGAGCATTTTGGCTATATGGCCTATCCTTATTTGCCATTTGCCAGGGATTACAAATGTGATGGAGCCTTTCTGCACCCCCTCATCACCTGCCGCAGCGCCTCTACGCATTTGCATTATACGCGGGAACTGCTGATGCGGAAAACGAGCGTTCCTTCAATAATAATAGAAGGGGACATCGTAGACCTGAGGTTATTTGATCCTGAGGACGCTTTGAGGAGGGCAGAGGTATTCGAGGAGACGATGGAACACTACAGGGAGGTAAGGAAAAAAGAAGGGCTCGATTGGTAGCATGTTGGCAAACTTGACCACAAGGAGGTTTCAACAATGACACAAGGAAGTAAAGGGCTTGCCAAAGCAAAGGAAGTCTATGAAGACCGATCTCGCAGGGCCAAAGAGCTTAAGGCTGAAGGCAGGAAGATAATAGGCTACCCCTGCATCTATGTTCCCCTAGAGATGATGACTGCCCTTGACCTGGTTCCTTACAGGATATACGGGGACATGAGAGAGCCAATAACGGAGGCAGATAGGGGCTTGCAAACGGCGTTTTGCGCTATTATGCGTAGCTGCCTTGATCTGGGCTTGAAGGGCAAATATGACTTCTTGGATGGGTTCGTTGCGGCTCATTCCTGCGACCCTCAAGAGAAAGCAGTTCGTGTTTGGGCATCTCTGATAGAACACCCTTATACTCACTTCTTAGATGTGCCTGGCACGCTACAGGCAGGGTCTTGGGAGTACTTCAAGGGGCAGTTAACTGCTTTGAAGAAGACCCTGGAGTCCTTCACGGGGAAAATAATCACTCAAACGAGACTAAGGGAAGCAATCGAAGCGCACAACCTGCAGCGGGCTCTGGTAAGGGAGCTGTATGATTTGAGAAAGCCCGATCCGCCTCTTATATCGGGGGCGGAAACCCTTCAGGTGATAAAAGCCTTGACGAGCATCCCTGTAGAAGAGGGGAACGAGCTGCTGAGGCAAGTCATCACTGAGGTTAAGAAAAGGAAGAATGGTCCTCAGAAGAAACCGGCAAGGCTTCTCGTATGGGGCAACACTATGGATGACATAGCCCATGTAGAGACAATTGAAGGGGATGAAGCCAATATTGTGATGGATGATCATTGTGGAGGCAGCAGAGCGTACCGGACAGATGTAGAGCTTACTGAAGACTTGCTGGATGGACTGACTGATTACTATTTAGTAAAGCTTATCCCTCCACGCACCTTTAGAGTAGCGGTTCTCGGCGAGACCAAGAAAGACTGGGCAGCGGATTTGGAAAGTAGATTTGGCTACATCGGAGAGTACATCAAAGGGTGGGATGTTAATGGAGTGATTATGCAACTGGTAAGGTATTGCGACCCCCACGGTTTTGAGCAGCCGGCGATCAAGGATTATTTCGACAGTCTGGGCATTCCAAATACTTATTTGGAGCATGACTATAGTGAGGGAGCTTTGGCGCCTCTAAGGACGAGAGTTCAAGGCTTCCTTGAGGTGATTGGCCCGAAAGCCTGATCCATGTATTTTGCCGGAGTTGATATTGGCTCCACCATGACGAAGATAGTAGTCATGGATGGAGCGGGTAATATATGCTCTCGCATCGTAGGCCCTACAGGTCCTGAGCACCGCCGATTGGCTAACGAGGTGCTGACACAAGCTCTCGAGCAAGCTAACTTATCGTTTGGGCAAATAGACTATGTGGTAGCCACAGGCTACGGTAGGGTAAATGTTCCTTTTGCTGACCGTCAGATAACAGAATTGACCTGTCACGCTAGAGGAGTAGCTAGCCTGTTTCCCACTGTCAGAACAGCTATTGATATCGGGGGACAGGATGCCAAGGGGCTAAAGATCAAGGATGGCAAGTTGCTGGACTTCGTCATGAATGACAAATGTGCCGCAGGAACGGGCAGATTCTTGGAAGTCCTCGCCGATACTCTAGGTCTGGAATTGGACGATCTGGGAGGAATCTCCTTAGAATCCACTAAGAAGGTCCCAATTAGCAGCACCTGCACCATCTTTGCCCAGCAGGAGGTGATAGCGCGCATCTCCGAAGGGTTGCCGTTAGAAGACATCGTAGCGGGGCTTCATAATGCCTTGGCGGGCAGAGTGGCTAGAATGGTGCAACGCCTGAGGGTAGAACCTGATGTGGTGCTTACGGGAGGCGTTGCTAAGAACATAGGCGTTGTCAAAGCCATGAAGGAAAATCTGGGATACAAAATTCTTGTGCCCCCTGATCCTCTTCTGACTGGGGCCATAGGTGCCGCGATACTGGGAAAGGAAATAACCTCAAAAGCAATGGCAGAGGGTGTGCCCATTGAGAGGAAGGAGCGCCATCTGGAAGAGGTTACCTTCTTTAAGTAAAGGGGATCTGAATATGGCTTGGTTCATGGGCATTGACATCGGTTCGGTAACTGGTAAAGGGGTCATAACCAAGAACGGTGATGTGGCAGCCTACCACGTGGTTTCTTCAGGGATCAACTATGGCACGGCCGCAGAGAAGGTGAGGGAAGAGCTTCTGGCAAAGGCAAAGTTGTCCCCGGAAGACATTGCTTATACTATAGCTTCTGGCTATGGGGCAAGAAATGTGTATTTCGCTAGCGAGAAATCTGCTGACATGGTGTGCTCGGCCAGAGGAGTTAATCATGTTTTCCCCTTGGCAAGGACGATTATTGATGTAGGAGGGCAGTCAACTCAAGTTACTCGAATAGATGAGCGAGGGCGAGTAGTAAACTTCGTGGTCAGTGAGAAGTGTGCCTCCGGAAGCGGGAGGTTTCTTCAGGTCATTGCTAATGTCCTGCGCATGGACATTGAGGACATCGGGCCACTCTCCCTCAAGTCCGAAAAACCCGTTACTTTCACTACAGGCTGCGCCGTCTTTGGTGAATCAGAAGCAATTACCAGGGTATGTGAAGGCGTTTCCAAGGAAGATATTCTGGCTGGGGTTCACGGGTCACTGGCTGACAAGGTCTCTGCTCTCGTCAGCAGAATCGGTTTCGAGGAGCAATGTGCTCTTATTGGAGGTGGTGGCTTGGACGTTGGGCTTATCAAAAGCATAGAAGAGAAGCTGCAGATTCACTTGTTGGTGCCTGCTCAACCCCAGATCATTGTGGCCTTAGGCGCAGCGTTATTGGCTCAAGAACGGCAAGAAGCTGCAGTCTCATAAGTCAGATATCGCTATTGCTTACATTCGTGAGCGCCGCCACCATGCCAATTTTTCTGCCAGCTATTTTCCTACATCCAGTAGAATTCCTGTGGCTGCCGCGGTTCAGCAATGCGGTGTACCGTCGCCTCTGCTGCAACCGGCCCCGATCGTCCTGACTCTTTCGAATCAGCGTGCTCAGGTCATGAGTTATGTTGTTCCAAGCCCCTATTGTATGGATGCCGTTGTCCGTTGTTGTTGGATTTCAGCGGGCTGCTGTAGTAGCGAACGAGTCCCCTCTGTGCGCGAGTAGGCTTGGGCAGAAGATGAGGTGGAATGGACCACTTGTCGTTCTTTGGCTCTGCACACAGACTGGCTTCTGTCTTGAGTGAAGGAACGGTCTTTTCTTGTAGCCAATGGTGTTCTAGGCCACCATAGAAGCTGATACCAGCTGCGAGCAGCCTCTACGGTTAGCTCCGCCGGTTGACGGAGTCTTTGAAGCGGTCTGACTCTTTCCCTGCGATGTTGGAGCCTGCGCCCTTTTGTGACCTCATCCCTTGTGGTATTGCTCGCTGTGAGCAGGGAAGGTATCGTGTCCCAATCCAAGTCAATATACAGCATTGCCCGTGTCCTTTGAGCTTATTCCCCCCGAAGAGCTTGGTTTTCTCGTGTAATCTGTGTGGGAAGGTGACACGTTATCAAGGAGGAAATAAGAAAGGATGCGCGCCAAAGGATTGTTTAGATTCTAGAAAAAAGTTAATATGTTAGCAGGAAGAAAACAGGAAGGAGGTGCAGCAGTAGAGTATTTGCGTTTGAAGGAAGTCAATGGGTTGGAAGAAAAAAAAGGGAGGTTTGCTAAATGGCAGTTAAAGTAAGGGAACCATATCAAGGATTATCTCGGGAGGAGCTACTGGACAAAGTCTACGAGCTAGCGGCTAAGTTTGAAATAAACTCCTATGCTTGCTCTCAATGCGTGGTGGCAGGACTTCATGAAGTTCTTGGTTTTGATGACATTCTGGTTAAGGCAGCAACCTCGAATTGCGGAGGTACCGCTTTCCAGCTAGTGGGGACCTGTGGAGGACTAACAGGAGGGATAATGGTTCTTGACTACTACCTCGGTCGCCCCCTGGAGCATATGTCGTACAAGGAAGTCATCATGCACCCCAACATAGATGATCTCTTTGCTGCCCAGGGAGTAGCCAGATTGCTTTTCAATAAGTACATGGATAGATATGGCACTATTACCTGCGCAAACATTATGCAGCAACGTTGGGGACGTTTGTATTACTTTGAAGATCCGGATGAATTTGCCAAATTCGAAAAGGCAGGGGCCCACTCAGACCCGAAAATGGCCCCTGATATTGTCGGCACTGCAGCGAGGTTCACATTGGAAGTCCTGCTCGATAAGGGAGCCGTCGAAGTGGGCAAGTAGTTGACTTTAGTCGCTGCTATGGGAGCCTAAAAGGCGTTTGGTTCTTGCCCAGGTAGCGCCTAAGCAGAACGTGATTTCAGCTTTGCGGTCTACAGGAAATAGGGAAAGGTTCACAATCGAATCTTTCCCTATCCTCTTAAGAGGGGCAATTCAGAGAATAGCTTAGCCACTTGCTTCAGTCGGACGCAGGTATTGAAGGCGGCGAGGGATGGTAGAAATGTGGAACACAAGCTGCACGTTCACTTGATGGTGTCCTGAGCTTCACACCATCACAGGCTTGGGCCCAACTATAGTGGTTGGGGGGCAACAGGATGAGTTAACTGAGGCAGCTTCTGTATTTGCCCCTTAGAGGGTTCTAGTGGGGGTGTGTCTCCCTGCCATTTCCACGTCGTGGCTGATTCATTCCGCCTTTTGCTGTGGTACAAAGAGAGATCTTCCTGTAACTTAGAGCCCATTCTAGTCGCTGATTATGGGTGATAAATTCATTTTTACTCCTATGTCAGGCCTTGCTACAATAAGCCAGAATTATGAAATCAAAACAAATAGAGGAACAACTGAAGTCCTTGCCAACAGGGCCAGGAGTCTATCTATTCAAAGACGAGGAAGGCAATGTTATTTATGTAGGCAAGGCCGCCAATTTGAGCAACCGAGCAAGAAGCTACTTTGGTTCCCCCAGCAGCCTGTCATCAAAGGTCCAGCACCTAGTATCCAGGATAAAGGAGCTGGAGTTC
>JADFUX010000022.1 GCA_015222255.1 Chloroflexota bacterium | reverse complement strand
CTGGGGAGCACTAAGTCTAGAACAAACTTAGTTGTTGAGATTCTGCTGGAACTTCTGCGCCTTTCGCTAGTTGGTCAAGTACTCGAGGAATCTGCAGCATATCAGCCTCGATAATCTGGCGCAGACTGTTCTGATGAAGGGCAGCGGCTGGATGATACATTGGGTAACAAACGAAGTCGCCTACTTTCCGCGCTTTTCCATGAACCTTGCTTATGCCCTCATTGGGGAAGTATCTGGCCAAGGAATATCGGCCCAAGGTAACAATTACTTTGGGGCGGATTATCTCTATTTGGCGGTCAAGCCAGGTGCGACACGCCTCTATTTCCCTAGGCAACGGATCTCGATTTTGGGGAGGACGACACTTAATTACGTTAGCAATATAGACCTGCTCTCTCTTTTGCCCAATCAAAGCCAATAACTGGTCCAGGAACTGTCCTGCTGGTCCCACAAAAGGACGCCCTTGCTGATCTTCATGCCACCCCGGCGCCTCACCAACAAAGAGCAATTCAGCATCTTCGGGACCCTCACCGGGCACTACTTTGGTGCGATGTTTGACCAATTCACAATCTCGGCAATCCGCGATCTCTTTGTAAAGCTCAGTCAAAGCTGACATCTGAATCGAATAGTAGCACGGCTACCTTCACCGGTCAATTTACATCCTAGCGAAGACCAATCCAATAACAAGGCCCAGAATAGCTATGGAGATCGCCAAATAGAGCTTCTCCTTCGCGAGAGCGAAGGCAACTCCACCCAGAATAATGCCTAGAAGGGGGGTGAATAGAAGAACGAAGACCCCCACCGCGATAATAGTCAGCGGCGCTGGACCGCCATCAAGAATCCCCTGTAGCGAAATTACGAAGCTATCTGGCTCAATCCCCCTGATGCCGCAAAGGACAGAGCCAAGAACTAACAAAACGACTGCAACGCATACGGCTATTCTCAAACCAAGAGAAATCCAATTATAGAGGCGGCTATCCTTGTCCATATTACAAGCCCACACTGACTGCTCTGGCTATCATAACTACGGCAGTGACAAATATGATGACGGCAAAAAGACGCCTTAGCACTATCCCCTTTGCTTTGGGCGCCAGCTTAGATCCCAATAGAGCGCCCAAAAAGGCACCTATGACAACCGGTGCAACCACGACGGGATATACATAACCGTGGAGGCAATAAACCAGAGCACCACCCAGCGCAGTGATGCCCATTATGAAACTACTGGTGCCAATGGCTGCTTTTATGGGCATCTGCATCAGGCGATTCATTGCCGGCACCTGAATGACGCCGCCACCTATGCCAAGCAAACCTGAAAGCCCCCCAGCCAGCAACCCTGCCCCCAAGCCATGAGGCAGTCTCCTGACACGATAACTCACCACCTCGCCTAAACTCGGATCATAAAAGGACCCATATAGAGGAATTCTCGAATTAGCATTGTCAGGGGTCTTAGCGTCTTCTTGAGACAAAACCTCCTCTTGCATGCCGCGCCGGCGAACCATCATAACGCAACCTACATACAAGAGAAGGGCAGCAAAAAGAATGCCTAATACCTGAGAGCTGAGATAAGCAGCTAGAAACGCACAACTAATCGCGCCGACGAGTGCTGCCGCTTCCAAAAGGATACCCACCCTGATATTGGCAAATCGATTCTTAACATAGGTAGCAGCGGCAGTTGTTGAAGTAGCTACGATGCTCACCAAACTGCTAGCAATAGCTACATGAATAGGCAGGTGAGCCAGAACGGTAAGCATCGGCACAATCAAAATGCCGCCGCCTATCCCTAAGGTCGAACCAACAAGTCCAGCGACAAAACCTATTCCACCCAGCACCCAAAGATTTATCTCAATCAAAGTCCCCCTTCAGTGACACCGTTGATAATAATCGAATGTGTTTGCAGTTAACAAGTCCCTATAATACAATCTTGGGAGCCCGACGGGAATAGTTCAGAGTGGATATGCGTGATACCCTTCTTTCGGGCGCTGGCGAATTAGCCCAAAGGACAGCAACACTTCTCGCCTGCTCACACAAATGACAGCCATGGGGCAATTGGGGAAGGAAACGGACAGAGGATTCCATCATTACATCTAGAGAACATTACATGCGCTTGGGGAGGAATAATGGAATTTGAAAACATCATATACACTAAGGAAAGGGGAATAGCCAAGATCACCATCAACAGACCACAGGTTCGAAATGTGCTAAACATGGCCGCTAGACAGGAGATTAGAAACGCCATACAGGACATCGAGAAGCATAAGGAGATCAAGGTAGCCATTATTACGGGTGCGGGGGACAAGGCATTTATCAGCGGCGCTGACATCACCGACTTCAAGGAAGCCACTCCCATAATGATGGAGGAACGTGCTTCTACTTTGGGACAGCAGCTTTTTACCGATATAGAGAACCTTCGCGTCCCTGTCATCGCCATGATAAACGGATTCTGTCTTGGTGGAGGATGCGAATTAGCCATGTCCTGCGACATAAGGATCGCCTCTGAAAACGCCAAGTTCGGGCAACCCGAAATCAACATTGGAATCATTCCCGGGGGTGGCGGCACGCAAAGATTGCCCAGATTAGTCGGCTGGGGCAGAGCCAAAGAGCTTATGTACACGGGTAGGATAATAGACGCTGCTGAGGCGGAAAACATCGGCTTAGTTGACAAAGTAGTCCCGCTGGACAGACTGGAGGAGACAGCAAACCAACTGGCCCAAACGATAGCTAGCAAAAGCCCATTGATTATCAGCATACTGAAGAAGACTATAAACAGAGGGATGTATACCGATCTCCCCTCAGCACTAAGCTGTGAGAAATCCAACTTTGCCTTGTGCTTTGCCACCGAGGACCACTCGGAAGGAGTAGCAGCATTCCTGGAGAAACGACAACCCCAATTCAAGGGCAAATAACAGAGGTGCGGTTGAATTAGCAAGGTATGCGTTCAGGCACTGGAACCATGCGCCGCGGAATAGCCCACATTTGCACCCAAGCAGGATACCAAGTTAGCTTGGCAGATATCAACGACCAGTTCCTTCAAATTTGGACACAAAGGGCCAAAGGACTTCTTCACGGTAGCGTAAGGCAGAAAAGTTAACCAAGGGAGCAGGCGATGCCGCACACGGCAAGATCAAGGCCACAAGTAATTAGAACCAAGCAGGCCAAGACGCTGACCTAGCAAGCGAAGCCACAGTGGCAAACATGGAGTTGAAGCGAGATATTTTCAGCAAGCTGACTGAAATATGCCCCGAGCGAACCATATCTGCCTATAACACCCCATAGCAGTGTATTACTTAAACGGCGCTGGCGACAGAAAGGCCAGATGGATTTATGGGAACGCATCGGGGGCGGAACACAAATGATTGAAATCCAAGAAACGTCTCCAGAAACACTCGATACCCTTATCCAGTTATGCAACAAGCCCGGCTGAGAGCCATGCAGGAAAACAGGTCACGCCTTCTACCAAGTCGGGGAAAACTCAGCCGAAGTCAAAGAACTCCATGTCAGCCACAGCGGATTTGGCAGTTTCACGAACATCGTCGTGGGGACTGCTCAGCAACTGCTGCAGGGCACGCCTGGCTTCAGGCTCGCCCACCTTTTCCAAGCTCTTGCATGCTGCCTGACGAACTTGGATATCCTCATCGTGGGCCAAGTGCAAAAGATGAGGCACCGTTTCCTCTACGCCCAATTCACCGCAAGCTTCAGCCACCTCGTACCTTATTTCAGCCTCGGCATTATCGATTTCCTTCACGACAATGGGCAGCCACGCCAGATCACAATTACGCCCCATAGCCAATAAGGCGCTAGCTTTAAGTTCAGTGTCATCACTATGGTAAGCCTCTTCGATAAGCTCCTTTACCCGAGGCGTCGCAAAAAAAGCAATCGCCTCCAAAGCGCGGCGCTTGACTTCCAAGGATTCAACTTCATCCTCCAGTACAGCTAGCAAAACAGAGTACACTTCTTCTGCTTGATCCGAAGGAAGCTTCCCCGACTCAGCCAGCAAAGCAAATTGGCTCAAGACAATAGCGGCAGCCACTCTCGTTTTGTCAAAAGGGTCTTCCTTAAAGAGCCAAATCAGAGGTGAGATAACAGAACTATCCTCCTCTCCCTCCAAACCAAGAACCGCCTGGAGCCTAACCTCGTCATCACCATCTCCAAGGCAGGCAAGAAAGACCTTGCCAAAATCGAGGCGCAGGTTATCCTCACCAAGATCAGCAAGGCGAGCTATGATCTGGCGCCGCCGTTCCGTTTTGACACTCGCCCAGACTCGCCCAAAAGAATCTAGCTCCTCTTCTGTCAAATTAGACAGCAGCACCAGTTGAGAATCAGTTGGCTCCTCATCCGGATCAAATACCTGTGTTATTTGCTCCTCAAAGGAGAACTCAGTCTTCCTCTTCGTCATCCTCTTGTTCCTCCTCTTCGTCATCCTCACCTCTTTCCCAAATGGGTTCAGTGAAATGTTCAATGTATTCGGCTGCGGCCTGCTTGGCCAACCTATCCATCTGCCTTTCTGCTTGCACAGCCAAATCGCGAAGCTCACCAAGGTCGATTTCAATTCCAGTCATCTTGCTTAAGACTTCAAGCACACCTAAAGAAGCTTTAGGATTCGGTATCTGGACGGCATATGTTGGCACTTCTCCTAACAAGCAAATACCCTCAATGCCTCGCTCCTTAGCTGCTCCTAAAAACAACCCATTCAATCCAGCGATATGAAGGTCACCTTTAAGGACAATATCAAGCCTTTCGAGACCCTCCGTCAGCTCACTATTCGTAGCTGCGCCCCAGACTTTCAACTCATCCGTATGGTGAATTCTAGCTACAGCGGCAGCACAGCTATATACCCTTTGCACTTTGAATTTTTGTGCCACATCCAGAATGCACTGGGCCAACTCATATCCCTTAGAGCTGGGCTGTTCCTCGCCGATAAACAACAACAGGCCGTTTCCAGAAACAGCATCCTCCCAATAGTAGAATTTGCTCTCAGGAAAGCGCGGTGCTTCAACTATGTTGTCTTTTACTATGATGCCCGTTGGCTCAAAGAAGCGAGTAGGCTCGATTTCCCCTATTTCCTCGGCATTCAACTTTCGTCTCAAGTAGTCCGCGGCTATCAGAGAGACATTGCCAATGCCAGGCCAAGAAGCAAACATAGAGCAACTCGCAGGATGTGGTTCCTTATAAAGCCTTACTACATCTTTCATAGGGTATCACCTCCTCTTCGCTTGGCACAAAGTTAGAGTCCCTTCACCACCACTGATAGACTGGGGCAATATAAGCAAGGAGTCCGCAAAGTGCCGCCCACCCATCTGGCCTCCCTACCTATGCCCAAAAGCCTTCCCAGGACTTGATATGTATTTCCTGCGATCATGGTATCCTTGACCCGCCCCACTATTTCCCCATTCTCCACCTTATAGCCAAGCAAGACATTTGCACCAAAGTCGCCCGATAGGAGATTACCCTGGTCAGCACCCATCACTTGCTCAACAACTAAGCCTTCCTTCATACTCTCCACCATGTCCTGAAAAGAAATATCTCCTTCACCTATAATGAGGGAACTCATGCCGGGCCTGGGCAAGCCATTGCCAATTCGCCTGCCACTGCCAGTGCTACGAGTATTAGCCAAAGCTGCTGTCTTGAGATCATAAAGGAAATTTGATACCACTCCATTGCTGATGAGTGCCAACTCTTGACTGGGCACCCCCTCATCATCACAGGGGCCGCTAGCTATCTGGTATGGCAGGGTAGCATCATCCCATAAACAAATCCGTTCGTCAAAAACTGCTTTCCCCAGCTTGTCCTTCAGGGGCGAGATCCCCTCAGACACCATCTTGCCATTGAAAGCCACTGCCAGAGGCACTAGGAAAACACTCTCCACGCCTCTAGGAGTAAAGATTACAGGCAATGACCCCGGGGATACAGTTGCTCTCGCTTTGGCCAACTCTAGCTGCCTTATCACCCGACTGGCCAGAATCTCAACATTAAGTATAGGGTTGCAGGAGCTTTCACTATCCCCAACAGAAAGCATATCAGTGTCACGAATGACTACCCCCTCTACATCTACGTGAAACAGACTCTTGTCATAGCTTGTTTCCCCACCCCATGAGTTAGCTATGTGGACAGAGCCTACACCCTTGACCACTTCTGCATCGCAAAGGATATCAGACGTATTTCCCCTTATCATCGCTATAAGCTGGTTGCCAAGGTCAACCATGGAGTCGATTGCTATTTCCTCCGTTTCAGAGTCGTAGACGTCAACCTTGGGATAAGTAGTCGGGCAGGGGAATTCAAAATTGGCCGGAAAGCCAAATTGGGCTGTTTCCACAGCCATGTCAACCAGATTTTCCACATCAGCGGCACCTGAGGTCACCGCGAAGCCAATCCTACCCTTCCTGACAATCCTCAAAGCTGTGCTGCTCCGTTCTCTGCTTCGGACTTGCTTGAGCTTATTAGCTACGAAACAGGCATGAATTTCTTGAGAGGAAACCGAGAAGACCTCAGCTTGTTCAGCCACTTTCTGAGCAGAGCGAAGAATCTCTAAAAGATGCTCCATCTTAAATTCCAATTCCTAATATCTAAACAACATCAAAACTCAAAGATAAGAAATCAAAATTACAATTTAAAATGCAAGAACAGTTCACTTTCTTCCTTTCAGGGTCAATATACTGGCGGCAAGTATATTGGCAATCTCCGTTGCTTCTTTTACAAGTCTATTAATGGTCTGCTTATCGCCCCTACCGGAGTCTCTGAGCAGTCCCAGCCAGAACTTGCACTCGTTTGCTGACTTCAGCGCATGAGTGAAGAAATTGGTGTAATCCTTCCTTGACGAAGCCGCTTGAGCCTCAATGACATTAGCGCCAATACTAGTAGTGCTTCGTATAAGCTGGTCAGTGATGATCCTCGAAGTCTGTTCCGCTGGCAATCGGTCTACGAATCCTATTACATCCAACGCGAATCCGTAAACGCGAGCCCCAAATTCCTCTTTGAATTTTGCTTTGTCACTTTGCATTTTTATTTTTGCTCTTTTATGGTTTCGCACATTGGCATTTGTTTAGGATTTCGGGTTTGGGATTTAGTATTTATCGCTTATCTACCTCCAACCAGGCAGCTACGAATGCGGATGTGTGGACTTCCATTAGAAACGGGTAAGGGGGATTGCCCTCCCTTGCCACAACCGCCACCTTGATTCATCTCTAAGTCATTAGCTATAGCATCTATGTTACCTAGGGTAACAAAAACATTACCGCTAAGAACGACAGGGCGTAATAGCTCAGCTAACCTCCCGTTACGAATCATGTAACCCTCTCCAGCGGAAAAAGTAAACATCTCCAAACTAGTTGTCCCTCCATACCAATCCTTAACATAAACACCTTCCTTGATTTCGCTTAGCATCTCTTCGAAGGAACAGGTCCCCGCCTCAATAAAGGTGTTAGTCATACGTACTATAGG
>JADFUX010000021.1 GCA_015222255.1 Chloroflexota bacterium | reverse complement strand
TCTATCCAAGCTCTCAAATTCTTGCCTCGCAGCAAAGGAAAAGCCTGCACTTTCGCCAATGGAGAGAGCTCCATCAATAAGGGATTGCGGTTTCCTATTCTGCTGTCAATCAGGATCAGCACCGTAGTTGCCGGCATTTGCTTGATATAAGAATCGAGAGCTTTCCATTCTCCTTGCTCAACTTTGGCTTCGGTGATAGAGTGCTTACCACTTCGTGACCTGCCAAACTTCGGCTCAAAACGGCTCAACAAGCCATTGACAATTACTAATCGAGCAGAGGACAAAAAGGGGCTTGTGTTACAGTTACCCTTAAGTTCCTTCAACGTCAAATGCTCGCTGTCCAGCGACGTGGTATTAACTGCGAGCATTTCCGGGGCGCCCAAACCAGTTTTGATTCTCTCCACAGCCTGACGAAGAGAGAAATCATCCTGACCGTAAAGGATGTGAAGCATCTCCTGCCTATTCTAACATAACATCAAGTTTCGCGGCGGAACACAAAACACGACAGAGCCCGCTCAAAAAGGTAGGAAAGACTTTCGCAGCAATCTCTGATACGATATGAATGTGAAGATCGCTATCATTGGTCTGCCAAAGAGCGGCAAGACTACAATTTTCAATGCTCTGACTAAAGGCAAGGCGGAGGTTGCCACTTATTCTCCTTCCATAACCCCAAACATGGGTGTAGCCAGAGTCCCCGATTCGCGATTAGCGACGCTCGAAAAGATATTCCATCCTGAGAAAACTGTTCATGCTGAGGTAAGCTACGTCGACATTGCAGGCTCACCCAAAACCTTCGGCAGCCAGGGAGGAATAGGCGGTGAATTCTTGAGTTACTTGACGACTGCTGACGCCCTGCTTCAGGTAGTGCGAGTTTTCGAAGATGCAAAGCTGCCTCACCCCGAAGGGAGCACAGACCCTAAAAGAGACATCGCTAATTTGGATCTACAGCTTGCCTTCTCAGATTTGGCTATTATCGAGAGAAGGCTTGACAGGCTGGAGGCAAGCCTGAAAGGCGCTAAAACACCGGAACGCGAACAACATTCAAAGGAGCAGGTCCTGTTGCAAAAGATCAAAGCAGGATTGGACGAGGACATACCAATAAGGCAGCAAGCTCTCAGCGAGGATGAACTCAGGGCATTATCTAACTATCAATTCCTTACCGCTAAACCAATGCTACTCGTTCTTAACATCGGAGAGAAGCAAATACCAGAAACCTCGTCGTTGGAAAAACAGATAAGTTCTCTTCATCCCCAATTTGCCGTGGTAGCCTTATGTGGAAAGCTGGAGATGGAGCTATCTCAGTTGGACGATAGTGAGGCTAAGGAATTCCGTGAAGCTATGGGGCTAACTACACCAGCTCTTGACCAGATTATCAGTCTTTCACATCAACTTCTAGGGCTGATCTCCTTTTTTACCACAGCTTCCGCTGAATTAAGAGCCTGGACTATCCCCAGCGACACCACAGCACCGAGGGCAGCAGGAAAAGTCCATTCTGACATGGAAAGAGGTTTCATCAAAGCTGAAGTGATAAGCTACAGCGATTTGGAGAGATGTGGCAATGTAGCTGAAGCGCGAAAAAGAGGCTTGCTTAGAATAGAAGGCAAACATTGCATCATTCAGGATGGAGATATCATTACCTTTCTATTTCATGTTTAAGCAGATTAGGAGGCTCTCCCCTTCGGGGTTGAGAAACAAAACACCTGTCTCTAGCTTATCCTGCGCTTCTTGATCGAGCTGCGGAGTCTGGCGGGCTCGAGCTCTGAGCAAAACTTACGCCCCTCCCTGAATCCTTATTTCATCACACCCTTCGTTGAGGCCCCATTGGTCAAGACTTCCCGGACAGCCTTGGTTAGTTCACCAACGTTATGAGAGACTCCCTGAATAGCTGTCCTCCCTGATTCCAAAGCATGTCAGCTTAGCCATCAATTGATGCCCAAGGTCAACTGTGCTAGCATAAACCTTGTTAGTGGGGCAAAGAGGGAGCATGGTTGATTGGCTTAGTACGCATGGCATCACTGTTCTAGTGATTATCGTCGTTGCCCTTGTTCTAGTTTTCTTGCTGCGCCATTTTGCGCCCTCACTGGTCAAGAGGTCTGTGTCACTGCGAATGAAGGGGCAGCCTGAAGATGAGATAAGAAAGCGATGCAATACTCTATCCTCGGCCCTTGTTACTACTGGCATAGTTATCATTGCTATTGTTGCCATTCTAACCATACTTCCTGAATTCGGAGTGAATATTGCCGCAATGCTTGCTGGCTTTGGTATTGTGGCCCTCGCTGTTGCCTTTGGTGCCCAAAGTCTAATCAAGGACTTTTTTGCTGGCATGTTCATATTGCTCGAAGACCAATATAGGATAGGAGACTGGGTTAGCGTTGCTGGAATTGCTGGGTCAGTTGAGGAAATAGGATTACGACGCACTATTCTCAGGGATTTCGATGGCACGGTGCATTCCGTACCTAATGGTGAAATTAAGGTTGCCAGCAATTTCACGAAGGATTATGGCAGGGTAAACATGAGTATCTCAGTAGGCTACGGAGAGAACCTGGACCATGTCATCCAAGTCATAAACAGAGTATGTAAGGAAATGGCTGAAGAGCCCAAATGGAGTTCAGACTTTCTGAGTACTCCCGAGGTACTCAGGGTAGACAGATTAGGGGATTCAGGCATTGACATCAAAATACTGGGAGATACGAGACCAGCACGCCAGTGGGCTGCAATGGGAGAGTTGCGCCTTCGAATCAAAACGACTTTTGACGATGAAGGCATCGAGATTCCCTGGCCCCACACCAAGGTCTATTTCGGCAACACCCTTCCCGGGATACAAGCAACTCAACCAACACCAGAAAAGCCTGGAGGTACGAACGCTACGCCACCTTCGACTTAAGAACTAAGCCCCGTTGCGAAAAGCTGGAGAGTCAACTTGGCACGATATTGGCCAGCTCTGATAGCCAAGTCAGTTCCCCAAGGATGACGTTGGCTTCTTAGTCAACCATATAAAGCGGAATTGCCTGGGCATAGAGAAGAGGTGCCGTGCCATCTGCACCACAGCCAGCAGTCACCACATGAGTTCAGTCTCTCAATTGCAGGACGGTTGCATTCGTACCACATTATTCTCCCACCACGTTTCACAGGGACTCAAGACAGCTTCTTCCCACTCCCATAGGTTCGAGTTCAAACCCGCTATCGCCTTCCAAGGCTTGCTCTTCATTTAGGCCGCTCTGCCCTTGGCATCGACATTCCTAACAAAGAGGGTCGGCGCAGAAGTGCCATCGCGAAAAGGATTTTCTCTCCTTTTGGTCTGGCTTCTACCTCTTGCCTCTACGGCAGCGACCATAATATATTGGTGCAAATCGCGCCAAAGGAATCCGCAAGGCGATACGCCTGGCGTAATCAGGGTACTTCAGAATCGAGTCAACTGTTTGGAGCGTCCTTTATCACGACGTGAGTCAAAGCCTTAGCTTCAAGGTCACTATCTCGAAGGGCTTGACTTCAAATTTCAACTTGTTGCGATCTGCTTTCAGCTCGTATTCCTCTTCCTCCAGCAAATTAGCCACCGTTGCTCTTTCGATCTTCCTAAACAGCTCTATCTCAGCCACGGTTTCCTCTCCCTTAGTCTCAAAGAACCTCAGTATCACCTCTTCACTATCTTCAGCTTTCTTAAGAGCTGAGAGGATAAGGTTATTGGGCGTAATCTCTAAGAAGGAAAATTCTAAGGGCAAGTTGCCTTCAGCATTGGCCTGAGTGTAAAGGGGACAGTGATGGAATTCCTGACTATCCTTATACGCTTCAGACTGCTTCCAGTCACCTTCATGATGCCGCAAAGCATATTCATAAATGTAATCTCTGTTGAGCTCCAAAGCATCTGGGGTAGGGATTAAAGGTCCGGCATCCCCGTCAGCGGAAAGGATGCCGACACTTCGGAGAAGCGTTAAGTAAACCTTGCTACCCCTTATCTCAGTCGCCGGAATACCCTTGTCCATAAAAGTTATTCCTCTTGTTCCATCGCCGTAGGAAAACCAGGACAAGAAACTTGGGATTCCCGCGGGTATTCCTGTCTTCTCTAAGGATGCAAATAGCTGTGTTGGCTCAGGGACAACGCCAAACTGGGTTTCACGAAAATATACCATCCTTTCCTTGAATGTATCGAATTCAACTCTAAGCCTCATATGCGGATACATACTCTTCACCTTGGTTATGAATTCGATCCTGGCAAGGTCTCGGTAGACAATGACCTCTTTCGTGACATCCAGGACTCTGTGCTCATAACGCTTAGTCCCAAACTTCTCAAACAATCGATAAGGCCATCTGAGGCAATAGTACCCCTCGTCCAGAACTATTCTCGATTTGAGGGGGCCATGTTGTATCCTGAAACTATCGGGCTTGAAAGTGCCATAGTAAATCCCTTCTCCGCTCTCGCTTTTCACCAACTCAAAGAACATATGCAGGTGATGATATAGATCACCGATCTCGTTCTCGATGCGCAGTTCATTTCCCTTAACTAAGAGCTTCCCCTCTTTATCAAAAACCTCCACTATCCCAGTCTCTGGATCGACCTTCAAGGTAAAGAACGGGTTTTCTACGACATGTTCCCTGATTTCGATGGCTTTCTCCGGTTCTCTGCTACGCTCAATGACCTTGTAGACCTTATAGCCCATCGGAGGAAGGTCAGCGAAAAACCCAAGCTTTGCCTGGCTGATCTTGCCCTCCCCATCCCTTTCCAACCCCAAGACTTGGCTTTCTACTTCCTCCTCGCCATATCTGAGGCCGGGTTCCTTCCCCCACCCTTTAAGCTCTAAATCAACTTCACACCAGTTCTTCATCGCCCAGGGTAGGGAGTTAAACACTACAACTGCCTCACCCTGGGTGTCTATCTTGCTGGCAATGAATCTCAAGGAATCATTCACGATTTTAGGAAGAAGCTCATCCAGGAAGGAGAATATTTCCCGAACGTCATTGTAAATCTCATCTACTCCACAGCCAGTGATGATATCGTGGAAGGCGACAAAAAGCATCTTTTCCCAGCACTCATTTAGCAGAGCTTGAGGGTATTCCCCTCCTATAAGCCAAGCCAGGGTGGCAAACCATTCACTTGTAGCAAGCAGTGCTTCGCATTTCCTTGCCCCGAGGACTACCCACATCCGGCTTGAGCATACTTGGGGAAAAACATTGGACAAATCCTCGTCATACAACTCACCCTCGTGTAATTTGAGCCTGCCTCCCTCCCTTTGCACAGCTTGGAAGAATTCGGAGGGCGTGGCTATCTTCATCTGAGAGCCACCTCGATGGTCCTCGTTCCATTTCCTCACCACGTCAATAACTTCCTCCTGGGGCGGAACTGATCCACTGCCCGAGGGCATTAGGATGTGAAAAGTGGCAGCATACTTATTGAGTTCTATATAGCGCTCCTGCAACTTGTCGAGGTAGAATCCAGCCCTATACCCTAAAGGCATCCAGTGGGCGAGGATGGTGGTTCCGTCAAGCCCTCTCCAGAGGAATTCGCTGTGCATCTCCTTCGCACCTCGCCTGAAAGCAACCCATTCATACCCCGATTTCTTGTAGATTTGAGGGAGTTGCGCATTCATACCAAAGCTATCTGCAACCCAGGCTACGGGGACATCCACACCGAACTTCTCCTTGCAATACTTCTTACCAAAGAATATCTCGCGTACTAATACCTCTCCAGTGGGAAGCATGGTATCAGGCATCAGATATTGGCCATCAACTATCTCCATCTTCCCCTTCTGGATCATCTCTTTTATGTCTGACCAAAGCTTGGGATTCCTTTGCTCCAATACCTTCAAGGGAAATATCTGCTCCCACGAGAACTTGTAGTCATCATATTTCTTCATCAATTCAACAGCCCGCTGTAAGATATCTTCGGTTATTTCGAGGTAATCCTCTTTGGTGAAAGCCCAAGCCACATCATAATGAGAATGAGGAACAAGGTATATCGTTTGCATGTCAACCTCCAAACATTGCTTCGATTGCCCTGCTCCACCCTTCCGGGCCAATCCCCTGGACTTTGTGCAAGCGAGGCAGACTTATTTTCTCCCAACTATAATCGCACTTTTGCACTAAGATGGGCATGTCCACTTCGGAAAGCATGGGCAAATCATTAAGACTATCACCAATCCCAATAGTCTCTATTTCGCCCCACAGCTTGCAATATAAGTTGCTTACAATCCTTACAGCTTTACCCTTATCATTATCTCCAATGATGTCGTAAAAGCGTCCGCCATGAGCCCAATTGAGTCCAACCTGCCTAATCTTCTGCAATGCCTTACTCACCTCCTCACCTGAAACATCAAACTTTATCGTTTCATCATATTCCCTTTGCTTGGCCAATTTAGCGGATTCTACGTCCAAGCCACTCTCACTGGCCACCTCTTCAGCGCTCATATCACCAAAGCCTCTAAACCGCAATCCACCTTCCTCCTTAACCTTGCCCAACACTTTCTTGATCTCGTCACAGGGAATGCCTAGCTCTATGACCAATAGCCCACCTACAGTCTTGTGATAGCTAAAGGGGAATGGGAAATAATTGGATGGTATGAAGATGGCGCCCCCATTTTCCACTATAAAAGGGTGAAACACTTCCAGCTTGCGCCGATATACTTCCTGCTCTGCCCTAGTCTTTGCCGAGCAGAATATTAGGGGTATGCCATTATGTTTAAGTCGCTCAATTCCAGCAAGCGATTTCTCATATGAATAATTCACGGCGTCAAGGAGGGTGCCGTCCAGATCAGTAAATACTACCTGTTTCAATGCAGCCAGGAGGAAATAGGCTAGTTGCTTTAACCCAACAAGTTGTTTATTTCGGTCTGACCAAGCTTATCTTACCCCAGTCGTACCCGTCAACCTTGTTTGAGACTTGACAATTGCAGCAGTAACAGCAGTTTGTCGCCGCTGGATAGATTTGATATTATGCTTGGGCATTTCTTGGAGGTGGAAGATGTTTATAGAAAGTCCGAGGTATACGGAGCGCTTTGGTTCAGTCAGAATGAACCACGTACAGACGGTAGTCTCTCTAGACTCAGGGGCAAAGAGCGACTTGCCCCCCCCTGGTGCTATGGGGGTAATAAAGATAGCTGAGGAAACAATCAAGGACTTCGAGAACAAGATGGCGATTGTCATCCCGGTCAAAGATGAGAAGCTTAAGCTCTTTGAAGGGGTGGTCAGTGGCGTGCCACATGACTGTCTGGTAATAGTGGTTTCGAACAGTCAGAGGGAAAAGGTCGACAGATTCAGGATGGAAGGAGATGCCCTAAAACAGCTTTGTCATTTTACCTTTCGCCAGGCGTTGATTGCTCACCAGAAAGACCCCGCTATCGCCGAAGCTGCAATGGAAGCTGGCTATGACAGCCTCTTGGGCGAAGACGGATTGGTGCGCGATGGTAAAAGCGAGGGCATGGTGATAGGCCTGCTCATGGCCAAGGTGGCAGACAAAGAATATGTTGGCTTCGTTGATGCTGACAACTATTTCCCTGGCGCAGTGCTGGAGTATGTAAGAAACTTCGCCGCCGGCTTTAGCCTAGCTCAGTCTCCTTACAGCATGGTGAGGATATTATGGCATTATAAGCCCAAAATCTCAGGGGGGTTATACTTCAGGAAATGGGGGAGAACATCGGAGATCACCAACAAGCACTTGAACGACCTGATATCCTCCAAAACGGGATTTGAAACCGAGGTAGTTAGAACCGGCAATGCGGGGGAGCATGCTATGAGTATGAACCTGGCGGAGATCTTACCCTATGCCTCAGGATATGCCGTGGAACCTCAGGAGTTAGTATCTATATTTGAAAGTTTTGGCGGCATCTTGCCTACAAAGGAGCCTAAGGTGATGGGACAGGGCATAGACATATTTCAAATTGAGACCAGAAATCCTCACCTCCACGAGGAAAAAGGGGAGGAGCATGTTCGGAATATGTTATTGTGTTCGTTGAGCACCATTTATCATTCGCCTCTTAGCAGTGAGGAAATAAAACAAGCTATTGTGACAGAGTTAGTCAGGCAGCAAAGTCTAAAAGAAGGCGAGGAGCCCCCTCCCGTCCATATGATTTGTTCGCCAAAGAAGGTAGATAGCAAAAAGCTCATAAGCAAGCTGCGAGAAGATCTCGATAAATACCGTGTCTTACCATGAGATTTGAGAGGAGCACTTAATCTTATTTGGAAAACGAATTTCAGCTTGTTTCTTATAGACTTACTTAGCAAGATTTCCTAAGTGCCAGGGCGTGCAGAAAGAGTTGCACATGCTGCGGCACCTGCCACAGGGATTTTCTATCGTATTCATAGCCAAGCAACCCATACTAACACCTGCGATTAGAACGAAATTGCATTAGGCTCGATAGACCTATCTGGCCAAATTCTGATACCCCTGGATAGCCTGTTCCCCTTTCCGATTATGACATTGTCGCCCAAAACACATTCGTCCAGGACTTCGCTTTGTTCCCCAATACAGCAACCGGAGGCGACTACGCAGTTCCTGAGCTTGGCTTTCTCGCCAATCCTGCAGTTTTGCCATAGCACGGCTCCCTCTATAACAGCACCTTTTTCGACTCGGCATTGTGGCCCTAATACGGTAGGCCCTTTAACTATGCAATCTTTACCGATAGAACAGCCTTCGCCAATTACGGCTGGCGCCTGGATTCGGGCTGAAGAATGAACAAAACTCTCACCCTCAAACCTAACGCCTTTGTCCGCTGTGCATCGCTGGAGCAAATCGTGATGCAACTTCAAATACTTCTCGGGAGTACCTATATCAATCCAGTAAGCTTGAGACGGGTAACCATAGACAACTTCCCCTCTTTCTAGAAGTGAGGGAAAGACACCATGCTCAAATGTGAAAAAAGCATTAGGGGCAATATAGCCCAAAATGTGAGGTTCCATAATGTAGATACCGGCGTTGATCATGTTGGTAGCTACCTCCTCCCGGCGTGGCTTCTCCACAAACCGCTCGACTCTGCCTTCAGCATCTGTCTCCACCACTCCATAAGGAGTAGGGTCATCTACCGGCGTCAGCGCTATGCTCGTAGCGGCTTTCTTTTCGTGATGACAATTCATCATGTCAGTCAAGTCGATATCAGTGAAGATATCGCCATTGAAAACAAGGAAAGATGCATCTAGAAACGCCTCTGCATTCTTCACCCCTCCCGCTGTTCCTAGAGGGAAGCCCTCTACCAGGTAGGTCATATTCACCCCGAAGTCACTACCATCGCCAAAATATCCTTGAATTTGCTCAGGCAGGTAACCCAAAGTCAGGATAATGTCTCTAATACCATGCCTTTTGAGATAATCAACAACATGCTCAAGGAAAGGACGATTTAGCACAGGCACCAGCGGTTTAACCTTATTGCAGGTAAGGGGACGAAGCCTGGTTCCCTCTCCACCGACTAAAATGACAGCTTTCATTGGTTTCCCGCACAGTGAATTGGCCTAAAGCTCTGCCCAGGGCAAAATCTCTAGCGAACAACTGAAGTTCGACTGCAACTAGTGGAGCTGGGGTGACAACAGGTAGAACTTTTCAAATAGCTTTCAGCCTAGAGCTGTCTGACCCAGCCACGGCCATCACCGATGATTGTAGCAATAAGGCGCATGATTGGCAATTCGGCATCCTTGACAAGGAGAGTTCCACCAGCTAGAGTGTGTATTACCAGGTTGTCCCTTAAATGCTGACAACGCACATCCTCTGATTGCGAACAGCCAGCCTCTCGCAAAATAGGGATATTCCCGTCAATGGAGCCGCTGCAGTGGAGATAGGAGGTGCGGGAAATGGATCAAACACCGGCAAAGCTTCTTTCAAGATGGTCTAAATATCCGAGTACTGACAGCGGTAAGGTCGAGGAAGAATATGATATTTTTGCGAAAACATATGATGGGACACTGCGAGGTTGGCAATATAAAGCCCCAGAGGTTGGTGCTGAACTCTTGAAAGAATTTGTCCCTGTGGAAAGTAAGATTCTGGATGCTGGTTGTGGAACCGGTCTTACCGGATTGGCTCTCAAGCAACATGGCTTCGAGAATATCATCGGAGTGGACATCTCGGGAGCCTCGTTGGAAGTTGCCCGGAAAAAAGAGGTATATAGAGAACTCCATCAGGTAGACCTACAAATGCCATTGCCTTTTCGGGATAACGAATTTGACGCTGTTGCATGTATCGCAGTACTGGGTCACATTGAAGCTCCCTCTCTCTTGTATGAGTTCTGTCGAGTTGTTCGTCCTGGCGGACATGTAGTGTTCTCTCAACGTGAAGACATCTGTTATGAAAGGAATTATGAAAACATGCTCCGAGCGATTGAAGAATCGGAATTGTGGCGACGAAAATGCGTGACAGAACCTATGCTCTACCTTCCGAAGAATGAAGATTATGCTGAGAGAATAAAGGTTCAATACTTTGTGTACGAAGTGTGCGTGTAATATGTGGAATGGAAGTACATGGAAGTATAAGGTTGCCCAGGAGAAGGAGGATTGTAATGAGGAAGAAATCGAAGGAATTACGTAAGCTATTTAACCAGCCAGGGATTATTAGGCTTGTGGGTGCACACAATGGTTTAACTGCCAGGTTAGTAGAAGAGGCCGGATTTGAAGGAGTATGGGCCTCTTCTCTTGAGATTTCAGCAGCTCATCTTGTCCCCGATGCCAATATTCTAACGATGACCGACTTTCTCGATAACGCCATCGAAATGAATGAAGCAGTTGATCTTCCCATCGTTGTTGATATGGATCAGGGCTATGGCAGCTCCAATAACGTTGCCCGGGCGGTACAGAAATTCGAATGGGCAGGGATTGCCGGGGTTATCATGGAAGATAATCTATTTCCCAAACAGAACAGCCTTCTTGAAGGAGAAGGAAGAGAACTAGCTTCAGTGAGGGATTTTGTTGGTAAGATCATAGCCGGCAAGCGGGCGCAGAGGACAAAGGAGTTCATGCTGATCGCCCGAGTCGAGGCACTAATCGCTGGTTACGGACAAGAGGAGGCGATGAGAAGGGCGAAGGCCTACGTTGGCGCAGGTGCCGACGGGATAATGATTCATTCAAGAAAGAGTGACCCCTCAGAGATTATTGAGTTTGTCAAGGCCTGGGATGAGGACATGCCTCTGGTTATTTGCCCAACCAGGTACCCTTCCTTTGACGAAGAAGAAATCAAATCCTATCCCAAGATCAGGGTGGTTATCTATGCGAATCATGTCATCAGAACTGTGGTCAGCGCTGTCCGAAGAAGTCTACAAGAAATAAAGAACACGGGGGGAATCGAAACTATTAGTCCCAAATTGATTTCCGTGGACGAATTGTTTGAGCTTCAGGGAACGTTCAATATGCTGGAAAGCCAAAGAGAATGTTTGGAGAGGCGAGAGGAAATCATGCAGGAGATTGAGTGCTTAGCAGAGCGTTGATCCGTAGAAAACAAAGCGGGTAAAGAGGAAAATGCAATGATAAGCTGCAAGGCTTTCTTAGACCTGCTGAGCGAATACGACATCAATTTCTTTGCAGGAGTCCCCGACTCCCTGCTTAGCAGTTTCATTGCTTATCTCACGGACCATATTGCGGAAAAGAACAATATAATTACCTGCAATGAAGGAAATGCCATCGCTTGCGCCACAGGGTATTATCTTAGCACTGGAAAACCAGGGGCAGTGTATATGCAGAATTCAGGCCTGGGGAACTGCATCAATCCTTTAACATCACTGGCCGACAAGGAAGTCTATTCCATACCGATGCTTCTGATTGTCGGCTGGCGTGGAGAGCCTGGAATGAAGGATGAACCGCAACATAGCAAGCAGGGCAGAGTGACTTGCGGAATGTTGGAAAATCTTGAGATACCCTACAGCATCCTTCCTGATTCAATAGCAGAAACCAGAAAGACTCTTAAGAAAGCTATCCAATATATGGGAAAAGATCAATGCCCCTATGCTTTGCTGGTAAGGAAGGACTCTTTTGAGTCCTATCCTCTTCAAGATACGAAAGCAACCTACTACCCCCTGAAAAGAGAAGAGGCAATCAAGATAGTACTTTCATGCTTAAAGGAAACAGATGTCATTGTTTCCACAACAGGCAAGACATCGCGAGAGCTTTTTGAGTTGAGAGAACGACTGCAACAAGGGCATGCCTGTGATTTCTTGACTGTCGGTTCTATGGGGCATGCCTCGGGCATTGCCCTGGGAATTGCTCTGCAGCAGCCCAGCAGAAATGTGTATTGCTTTGATGGCGATGGTGCATTCATTATGCACATGGGGAGTCTCACATCCATAGGCAAACTGCACCCTTCCAACTTCAGACACGTTGTCTTCAACAATTTTGCTCACGAGTCTGTCGGCGGGCAACCTACGGCGGCAGATGTATTGGACGTTCCAGCAATAGCCGAAGCCAGTGGCTATGAAACGTGTTTGTCGGCAACCACAGAAGCCGAAATCAAAGAGCGGCTTGAAGTTATGCAGAATGCTGCCGGCCCGAGTCTCTTGGAAATCCGAATCAATATTGGCTCCAGAGGTGACCTCAGTAGGCCCAAGAAAACACCGAAGGAAAACAAGGAAGAATTTATGAATTCTCTCAATCAGAGGTGACAGAACACCGGACTAGGGTTTCACACCTCTCCTTACCCAGCAACGTCGTGTCAAAGTAGTTTAAGGGAGTATCAATGTGGGAATCAGAAGAAACATACTGTTAAATCCCGGCCCTTCCACCACAACCGATACAGTCAAGCATGCTCAGATCGTTGCTGACATTTGTCCCAGGGAAGAAGAGTTTGGTAGGTTGATTGAAGGCATAAGCAAAGATTTAGTAAGAATTGCCGGAGGCGACGAGAGCTATACGTGTGTTCTCTTTGGAGGGTCTGGAACCGCCGGCATGGACGCTGTGATCAATTCGGTCACACCGCCTAACAGGAAGATTCTCATTATTAGCAACGGTGCTTATGGTGAGCGGATGGTCAAAATTGCCAAAGCCTATTCTATCACACCGGTAGAGCTAGCTTATGACTGGGCAGAGCTCCCCACTGTAGAAGACGTTGAGGCAGTGTTACAGAGAGACCCGGAAATAGCCTGTGTGGCTATGGTCCATCATGAAACAACAACCGGATTATTAAATCCAGTACCTCAGGTAGGAGAGATAGTAAAGAAACATGACAAGGTATTTATCGTTGATACCATCTCTAGCTTTGCCGGTATACCTATTAATGTAAAGGAATTTAGCATCGATTTCATGATGTCGACCTCCAACAAGTGTATTCAGGGGATGGCTGGAGTTTG
>JADFUX010000020.1 GCA_015222255.1 Chloroflexota bacterium | reverse complement strand
CCGCTAGGGGTAGTTAAGTCACTGCCTGTGCACCCGGTGCATAAGTTGCCAAAAAATCGCTCGCCGATAGAGACCGAGAATATGGAGCATTTGGAAAGAGAATATCCTAGCCATGCTATGGTAGGGGTGGGGGTTTTAGTAAGGCAGGACAACAGAGTTCTTCTGACTCAAAGGAGATACGAACCTGATACCGGATTGTGGACCTTACCCGGGGGCCTTGTGGAATTAGGTGAGGGAATTCGGGAAGCAGCAAAGCGCGAGACTAAGGAGGAAACGGGCTTAGATATCGAGATCGAAAGGCTCCTCGGTGTGGTTGACAAGATAGTACATGATGAGTACGGTAGAATCCGTTACCACTACGCGCTGATCGACTTCCTGGCATATCCCGTCGGCGGGGAGCTCAAGATGTGTTCAGCAGAGCTTTCGGCAGCTCAATGGATAAGTCTTGATGAAATAGATCGCTATCGTCTACCGAGAGAACTCAAGAGTTTCATCGACGAGTTTGTTGTGTAATCACTCTTAGAATCACTTGCAGGTCCTACTTAAGGCGAGTTGTTGCATGTTCTGGTTTTTTGGATTGTGTCAATCTGAAGTCAAAGCAAGAATATCAAAGTTGAACCGGCGACAAGACCATGTCTGAAGAAGCCGCCCTTTCTATTCTGGACCAGTCGCCGCTATGGGAACTCATATTCTATCCCCGTGAAGACCTGTTCCCTCCCCTGTCCACCCCTAACACTCTCAACTACCTGATCGAGGTTGAGGATGGAATTAGAATTGGCTGTCGCTTTTACAAGAGTAGTCTTGAAGATCCCTGCTTACTTTACTTCCACGGCAACGGCGAAACGGCAGGGGATCATGATGGTATCGCCCCACTCTACAATGAAAGGGGAATCAATCTCTTTGTAGCTGACTATCGCGGATATGGTTTGAGCAATGGCACAGCTACTTTCACCAATATGATTGAAGATGCTCATATTATTTTCAAAGTATTCGGCAAGATAATCGAAAGGGAAGGGTACCGCAAGACTCTCTTCGTGATGGGACGATCCTTGGGATCCATGCCTGCCATTGAGCTTGCTTTTCATTATGCCGACCGTATCAACGGTCTGATCACCGAAAGCGGTTGGGGCAATAACTTTCGTCGTTTGTGGCGTTATCTAGAGCCTTCGGAAATCGAAGCCATTTCGGATGAGAGAATCACATTTCTGAGCAAACTGAAGATGCGATCAATACGTAGCCCCACCCTTATCATTCATGGCGAGCATGATACCCTTGTGCCAGTCCAGGAGGCAGAGGAACTCTATCAAAATTCAGCAGCAGAGGACAAGACTATCCTCATAATTCCAAACGCTGACCACAACAGCCTAATTGCTCTGGGCCAAGACCAGTATTTCCAGACAATCGAGACATTCGTTAAGGCTCATAGTTGATGATCTCTCCGGGGCAAGGCTAGCGCTTAGCCAGGTGAATCCCTTCAGTTCGAGTTCAGACGACGGCTCAACTCGTGGAGAAACTTCTCTATTTCCCCCGAAAGCGCAAAGCTCAGGCTACCGACGCTACCTACATCTATCCAGGGCCGCAACGTAGCCAAGGCAGCCGTGAGAGAGCGCTATCATAACCCGAGACCGAGTGGAGCCCATTTTGGGCTTCCCCTTGGTCTTTCCGCCTCACATGCGTTCCCGAAATTCCAAGATGCGCCTCAGCTTGCGAAGCTAGTTCAATAGTTGAATCTTCATCCTGAGCAGTGGAGAAAGGAGCCGCTTCGGCGGCATCAGCCTGGCCCAAATGGGAATTTCCCACGCACCGGAAAGGATTCCAGGCTTTGCTAGCTTCAAGCTATTGACTTGAGCTTGGCCAGACCTTATATTTGCAGTGCTGGCTTTTCCGCCGGCGAGCTGCCGATGGTGAAGAGGGGGCAGGCAGACTTTGCGTCCGCTGCGGAGACGAGTTTCCCACACAAGACTGATAGGTGAGAGGTGAGAAATGATCATAGTCCAAACACCACTCAGGGTGAGCTTCCTTGGGGGGGGCACCGATTTTGAGGATTTCTATCTCAACCATGGCGGGGCGGTTCTCAGCACTGCTATAGACAAGTACGCTTTCGTCGTCATGAAGGAAAGATTCGATGATATGATATATGTCAATTACTCTAAGAAGGAAATTGTGAGCAATGTGGATGATCTGGAGCATGAGCTGGTAAGGGAAGCAATGAAAATGGCAGGAGTAGAGAAGGGGGTAGAGATAAGCACCTTTGTGGATGTGAGAGAGGGTACCGGTTTGGGCTCCTCAAGCAGTATCACCGTGGGACTTCTTCAATCTCTTTACGCTTACAAGGGTGAGGCCGAGACAGCAGGTACCCTAGCCCGACAGGCGTGCCAAATCGAGGTCGATATCTTAGGAAAACCTATGGGGCGGCAAGACCAATACATAGCTGCCTACGGAAATATGAGGTTTATCACCTTTAGTAGAGAAGGGATAAGTGCGGAAAAGGTGGTGCTAAGCAAGGAGGGGAAGACAAAGCTTAGTGAGAGATTGATGTTATTCTTCACTAAAAGGACGCGACGCTCAGGTGAGATTCTAGCAGAGCAAAAGGCCAATATTGCTGAACGTGTGGAAGTGCTAAAGGAGATGACCAAACTTGCTTACCAAGGGAGGGAGGCTATCACCAGGGAGACCTTTGACGAGCTTGGCGAGATGCTCCACAAAGGATGGCAGCTCAAAAGGCAACTTGCCAGCAAGATAAGCAATTCCGATCTGGACGAGATGTATCAAGCAGCCCTCAACAGTGGGGCTGTCGGGGGAAAGATAACTGGAGCGGGTGGGGGAGGGTTTCTTTTGCTCTATGCTCCTGCGCAGAGGAGGGATGACATTCGTTCCGCTCTGTGGGGGCTGGAGGAAATCCCCTTGCGCTTTGAAGCTGATGGAACCAAGGTGATTTTTGACTATAGGAGAAGCTGAGTGAAGGTCTTGATTACCGGCGGTGCGGGGTTTATTGGCTCTCATACCGCGGACCTGCTTCTGGAAAAAGGCTACGAAGTCCGAATCCTTGACAGCCTCGAGCCGCCAGTTCATCCCCAGAAAAGGAAGCCCGATTATCTTTGCGCCGACGTGGAGTTCATCCTTGGGGATGTGCGAAACAAGAGTGATGTCCAGGAGGCGCTTCAAGGGATAGACTATGTATTTCATTTGGCTGCTTATCAGGGCTACCTTACCGACTTCAGCAAATTTGCTTTTACCAATGATGCCAGCACCGCTCTGATATATGAGGTTATCTTGGAGAACGCACTTCCCGTAGGCAAGGTGGTCTTGGCGAGCTCTCAAGCAGTCTATGGAGAGGGCAGATATCATTGTGCCCGGAATGGTACACAATACCCTCCACCGCGCCCCTTGGAGCAACTGGAGAGAGGAGACTGGGAGCTAAGATGTCCCGTCTGTCAACAGCCAATGGAACCCCTCCCCACTAATGAATCAAGAGTCAGCCCTCACAATCAATATGCTGTTTCCAAATATTGCCAGGAACTCTACGCTTTGACACTGGGCAGAAGGTTTGGTATTCCTACTGTGGTGCTTCGCTATAGCATTACCCAGGGACCGCGCCAGAGCTTCTACAATGCTTACTCAGGCATCCTGCGCATTTCAGCTACCAGGTTGCTCCAGAATCTCCCCCCAATCCTTTACGAGGATGGCAAGCAACTTCGCGACTACGTTTACGTTAAGGATGTGGCGGCAGCGAACATCCTGGCTATGGAAAGCAAGGCTGCAACCTACCAGACTTACAACATCGGTGGAAGCGAGGTTCTTTCTGTGCGGGAGTATGTTAAGCTCCTTTCGAAGGTTGTGGGTAGAGAAATCATACCCGAAATTCCTGGCGAGTTCCGCTTTGGCGATGTAAGGCATATTGTCTCCGACATCTCCAAGATAAGGGAGTTGGGCTGGCAGCCACGGACTTCTTTAGAACAAATCATCTCGGAATACCTGGAATGGGCAATGGAGCAGCCTGAGGTTGGGGATTTCTACACCGAGGCTTCCCAAGTGATGAAGCGCATGGGCGTAATCAGAGCTGCCAGATAAGGAGCAACAAATGATGGAGGAAAATCGCCAGATTATCAAAAGCTATCTTTCGGAGGTCGATGCCACTCTAGGCAATCTCCCAGTTGACCTCATAGCTCAGGTAGTAGAGCTAGTTGAGACAGCCAGAGCAAATGGTAAGAGGGTATTCACCTTCGGCAATGGTGGTTCAGCAGCTACCGCTTCCCATTTTGCCAGTGACCTCTCCAAAGGCGCCATCGCCCCAGGAAAACCCAGAATAAAAGCCTTTGCCCTCACTGACAATGTTCCCCTTCTGTCCGCCTGGGCAAACGACACCGCTTATGAGAACATCTTTGCTGAACAACTGGAGAATCTCGTTGAGATGGGAGATATTGCTATCGGTATCAGCGGCAGTGGCAATTCCCAGAATGTGCTCAATGGCGTGAAAGTGGCAAAGGCTAAAGGCGCTAGCACAATTGGCTTTATTGGCTTTGATGGAGGCAAGCTCAAGAGTTCGGTGGATTTAGCCATCGTAGT
>JADFUX010000114.1 GCA_015222255.1 Chloroflexota bacterium | reverse complement strand
ATTTGCTGGACTATCTGGCTCATGATGTGGATACTAAGCTCATACTTGCCTATCTTGAGGGTGTGAAGGATGGCAGGAGACTAAGCCAGTCATTAAAGGAAACAGCTAAGGCCAAGCCAGTCATAGTGCTCAAGGGCGGGCTAGGCGAAGCTGGAGCAAGAGCAACGGCTTCTCACACCGGCGCTTTGGCTGGCTCGGATGAGGTGTGGGACGGGGTTTTGCGTCAGGCGGGAGCCATAAGGGTCTACAGCTTAGAGGAGCTGCTGGATATGGCGGTAACCTTTACATATTTCCCTCTGCCCCCAGGCAATAGAACCGCTATCCTAGGTTTCGGCGGGGGAGCCACTGTCTTGGCCAGCGACGACTTCACCAGGGCTGGATTCGACGTACCTCATTCCCCTATAGAGATTCAGGATAAGATGAAGAGCTGTATCAAAGGACCCGGCATTGGTGTCAGTCTGAACAATCCTGTAGACCTTTCTGTTGATGGAATGGACCCAGATGTGCTCTATAATTGTGGCCGAACATTGATCGATTATGATGGCGTTGACTTACTGCTTACTCACCTATCCCTAGATACTTTCCTGGTGCATCCCTATGTCGCTAGGGATGAGCTTCTCTTGCCTACTCTGGAAATAGATGAGGAAGATGACAATCCCCTTAAGAGTATCATCAGAATCCATAAGGCCTCGGAGAAACCGATGGCAATCGTAATGCATTCCATCGCTTATGCTGAGAGCTATCAAAATATGCTCGAAGTCCAGCGAGTACTCAGCGGATGCGGTTTGCCCGTTTTTCATTCTCTAAGTAATTCTGCTAGGGCTATTGCTCGGTTTATGGATTACCACAAGCGTAGAGCAGAAACTCTCGATATGAGCTAGCTTATCCTGCCAAACTCTCTCTCTAGTTGATGCAAGGTCAGATGAATCATGGTTGGTCTGCCGTGAGGGCAAGTGCGTGGCTGATGGCACTGCTCTAGCTGCCTTATCAATTCCCTCATTTCCTCACTGCCCAACTGCTGCCCCGCCTTAATGGCACCGTGGCAAGCCAGCGATTTAGCTACTTTTTCCTCCCAGGGAGCTAGAACATCTTTGCTGGCGAGGTTGTCAAGCAAGACCCGTATTGCCTCAACAAGGTTCCCCTTGATTATTAATGCCGGCGCAGCCCGTATCAGGTAGCTTCTATCACCAAAAGACTCCATAGCAAAGCCAAATTGGGCCAAAGCCTCTTGGTTGATTTTCAGAGTTTCCTCCTCTCTGGGACTGAGTTCCATAGTGACTGGCTGGAGTAGTCCTTGAACTTCAACCTCCTGTTGCAACCACTGGGCCAGAATTCTCTCATAGAGTATGCGCTCGTGTGCAGCATGCTGATCAATGACGTAGAAGCCCTCGTCACCCTCAGCAGCAATGTAGGTATTGGCCAGCTGCCCTATTGGGCGCAAAATAGGTAAGCCCAGAACAGGCAATGGGGCAGTGAAACTCGGCTCCTTTTCCTTTACCATCTGAGAGCTTTGCTGCTGCCACGAAGTACCCGAAGAAGGCATACGCTTCGTAGCTATGGGTGCTTTGCTTAATGCTTGCTTAATTGTGTTCTTCGTCTCAGCAAAAACGTCGTGCTCACAGCGGAACCTCACCTGAGCTTTGGCCGGATGGACGTTAACGTCGATTTCTTGGAACGGCAATGACACGTTAATTATGGCAATGGGATGCTTGCCATCCATAAGTAAGCCACGATAGCCTTCCTCTACTGCCCGAATCAACAATGGACTATGTATCCACCTCCGATTGGCAAAGAAGCTCAGATAGTGACGGTTGGCGCGAGTCAAGGAAGGCGGGCTTATCATGCCGCTACTCTCGGTAAAGGTGTGTTTTCCATGTACTTCCAGCATCTTTCCAGCTACCTCTGAACCATATATTTGGTTCACCACATTGCGCAGATCACCATCGCCTGTGGTGTTCAAGCTGGGCCGCCTGTCAAGGAGGAGGCTAAATCTAAGCTCGGGGAAAGCTAGGGCGTATTGGCTTAACATGTGAGCAATATGGCTATTCTCCGTAGCTACTGATTTTAGAAACTTCAAGCGAGCGGGGAAATGATGGAACAGGCGGCGCACGGTTATGGTGGTGCCCTGGGCTCTGGCACGACCTTCTCTTCGAATTACGTCGCCACTCCTCAAATGCATAAAGGTGCCAGCAGCCTCTGAGGACGTCTTGGTGAAGATTTCTACCTCGGCAACAGCGGCGATACTGGGCAAAGCCTCACCACGAAAGCCAAGACTGGCAATATTTGCCAGATCACCCAGATTGCTTATCTTACTTGTGGCATATCGGCGGAAAGCCAGCTCTACGTCTGAGGCAGGGATGCCTGCCCCATTATCACTCACTCTGATCAGCTCTATTCCACCGTTTCGTACTTCAACGCCGATTTGACTGGCTCCAGCGTCAAGGGAGTTCTCCACCAACTCTTTCACCACCGAAGCCGGCCTCTCGATTACCTCTCCGGCGGCAATCTTGGAAACTACCTCTGATTGCAGAACTTGGATGGGCATTTAGGCTATTTTACACGCTTGCGTGTATTTGGTCAACTACTCAGGAGGAAAAATCCCGATTTCTTTCGATTTTCTCCAGTTTTGCCAGGCTGAGTAGCAGTCTCTTAACGCCAACTCCTTCGAAGGCCACGGTAATCTCTTGATCCCCCCTGCTGGGAGAGCAGCTTGCCACTATGCCATTGCCAAATTTGGTATGATGAACCCGGTCCCCCTCTTTCAAGTTTAGAGTGTCAGGGGAATAGAGCGGAGGCTGAGAAGATATACCAACTAAGGGACTTAAGCTTTCCTCCCCCCAAATCCCCTTGGTTGTCACCAGACGTGGCGAGATGTCCTGAAGGAAGCGGGATGGCAGGTTAGCTGAGCCACCAAACAGGCTGCGACGGTGGCTACGCAGGAGGTAAAGTCGCCTCTGTGCCCGAGTTACTCCAACGTAGCAAAGGCGACACTCTTCTTCCATCTCCGCAGGGTCGTCAAAAGCCTTTCTGTAGGGGAGAACGCCTTCCTCCATGCCCACGATAAAAACAACAGGAAATTCTAAGCCCTTAGCCTGATGCAAAGTGGTCAGAGTAACAGCATCAGCTTTTCCGTCCAGTTCATCTATGTCCGATACCAGGCTGACTTTTTCCAAGAAGGCATCCAAAGCATCTTCAGGGCTAAGGTCGTTATATTCTGAAGCAACGCTTCTTAACTCCATTACATTTTCCCACCTCTCTTCTGCACTCTCTTTGCCTAGGATATATTCCTTATATCGGGTAAGCTCCAATATCCCATCCAACAATTGAGCCGGATTTAGCTCCTGGCTCTTCTTAGCGAGCTCATTGATGAGAGCAACAAATCCAGCTAAAGCTCGAGCAACGCGTGGGGAGACAGTTTCCCTCTCCGCTGCCTCGTTTGAGGCATCATAAAGGGAGACATTGTTGTCCTTCGCCCAAACCTGAAGTTGGCTGATTGTCCGTGCCCCAATGCCTCGCCCAGGAACATTTACCACCCGCATCAGGCTAACATTATCGTGCGGGTTGCGAATGAGTCTTAGGTAGGCGATGATGTCCTTAATCTCCTGCCTCTGATAGAAGCGGATCCCACCAACAAGCTTGTACGGCAGCCCATAGCGTATGAAGGTTTCCTCTAATGCCCGTGACTGAGCATTCACCCGGTACATCACAGCGCAATCTTTCAGTGATATTTGCTCCCGGCCAAGCAACCCCTGTATTTCCTTCACCACAGATTGTGCCTCCTCTTCCTCAGTGTAGTTCTCAATCACAGTCACCGGGGCGCCCAGTTCGTTGTCCGTCCAAAGAGCTTTGGGTTTGCGCCCCACATTTACGGAGATTATGTCAGAGGCTACCTCCAGAATAGTCTTGGTGGAACGATAGTTTTGCTCTAGAAGCACTACTTTGGCGTCAGGGTAATCCTTCTCAAAGCTCATAATGTTGCGCAAATCGGCAGACCTCCAGGAATAAATGGACTGGTCTGGGTCACCAACAACGCAGATATTGCGGTGTTTTCCTGCCAATTGCTTTATCAGCACATACTGGACAAGGTTGGTGTCCTGGAACTCATCAACCAATATGTGCAAATAGCGCGATTGATATCGGTCAAGGATTTCGGGATGATTATTGAACAGCTGTGCTGCCTTCATCAACAAATCATCGAAATCCACCCCCTCACTCTGAGTGAGCAATTGCTGATAGCGTTCATATACTCTCTGAACTATCTCTTCAAAATAGCTCTGGACCTGCTGATTATGGTCTTTGGGAGTAAGAAGACGGCTTTTAGCACCACTGATTGCTGATTGTAAAGCACGAGGAGAGTATCGCTTGGGGTCAAGATCCAGCTCTTGGAGACTCTGTTTTATCAAATTCAATTGATCTTCGCTATCGTAGATAACAAATCTAGGGCCGAGCCCGATAGCTTCACCTTCACGGCGCAGAATTCGGGCGCAGATAGCGTGGAAGGTGCCCAAGGTTAGAGCCTCAAACCCCTGCCCCAAAAGCTGTTCCAACCTATCTCGCATCTCACGGGCAGCTTTATTGGTGAAGGTAACCGCCATAATACGCTGGGGATTAACACCGCACACCTCCACCAAGTAAGCAACCCTATGAGTGATTACTCTGGTCTTGCCGCTGCCCGGTCCCGCTAAGATGAGCAAAGGTCCCTCATTGCTTTCTACGGCTTCCCTTTGGGACGGGTTGAGGCTCGCCAAAATCTCCATAACTCAAGAGGGCATTATAACAACAGGGAGGAAAAGCTCCAATCTTGACAGCGTTTGTGAGAATGATAAACTGTGAGTAGAACAAAACGATAAATCAAAAGCGAAGGGGGGTAGCAAATGGATTTTGAACTAACCGAGGCACAGAAGATGCTTAGAGACGGTGCGAGGGAGTTTGCGCAGGGGGAATTCACTGCTGAGTACGCCAGAAAATGCGATCAGGAACATATCTTTCCCAGAGAACTTGTTAGGAAAGCTGGCGAGCACGGCTTCATTGGAGCTATTTTCCCTGAGGAATATGGCGGGCAAGCGTTAGGATGGTTTGACTTTTCTTTAGTTTGCGAAGAGTTCTGTAAAGCTGACTCTACACTTTCAGCGCCAATCCTTTCATCTGGCTTTGGAACCGAGCAAATTTACCTGTTCGGTAGTGAGGAACAGAAAAGAAAACATATGCCAAAGATCACAACTGGAGAATGGATTTCTTGTGGAGCATATACGGAACCTGAAGCAGGTAGCGATGCCGCAGCTATCAGGACAACAGCGGAAAGACAGGGTGATGAATTTGTAATAAATGGCACGAAAACGTTTGTCACAAATGCTGGCGTTGCAGATTTCGGTGCCATATCATGCGTCACCGATAAGAATGCTCCCCGCTATCGCAATATGAGCATTATCCTTGTGGACGATTTGCAGAATAGGAAAGATGTGCAGATATCCGATCTAGGCAGAAAAATGGGCATAAATGCTTCGCTTACAGGTGAAATGGCATTCATCGACTGTCGGGTTCCTGTATCAAACCTCGTCGGAAAGGAAAACAACGGATTTATGCAGGCAATGACTTTCTTTGATGTGACGAGGATTATGGTGGCGGCGATGTCCGTTGGTATCGCACTAGGCGCGTACGAGAGGACATTGGTATACATAAGAGAGAGAAAGCAATTCGGTCAGGCAATCGGAGCGTTCCAGGCAACCCAATTCAAGATTGCTGAAATGGCAACAAAGATCGAGGCGGCAAGAAACCTGGTGTATAAGGCGGCGTGGTTCATCGATAAGGGCCAGCCTGATGTAATTCTATCGTCAATGGCAAAATGGTTTGCAGCTAGGATTGCAGTGGAGGTCTGTGATGAGGCGATACAATTACACGGCGGATATGGATACATGTGCGACTTCGACGTCGAAAGATTTTACCGGGACGCCAAAATCCAGGAGATATATGAGGGAACGAAGGAAATAGAGAAATATACCATGGGGAGAGCCATTATAGGGAAGTTATGAGCAGTATAGCTTGCTTGGGCTGATGTGCTGGTCGATGTTGATTTCTCTTTATGTTGAGAGTGCGGCAGCTTGGAAGCCTAGCCTGGGGGTGACACCGAGCTTGGCTCGGACAGGATAGCTAAAGCAATAGCAACTTAGACAAATTCAAAAAAGGGAGGGGAGATGGAATACCTAGAGGACCAAGAAGAAAAGCGGATGCAAGCCCTGGAGCCCGGTGATAAGTTCACCACCAGGTGGGGGCCGGTGAGCGAAGGGATGATTGATTCCTTCGTTCGTCTCATTGGCCTGGACCACCCACTTTTCCTTAGCGATGAATATGCCAAGAAACTGGGTTTCAAAGCACGTGTGTCGACCGGGATACTGACCTTTGGCTACATGATGGGGTTGCTTTACAAGGCTGGATTGCTACGTGATGGGATATATATGGGAACAGATAAATGTACTCATAAGCTTCCAGTCTTTCCCGGAGACATGATTAGAGGTGAGATCGAACTTCTTGACAAGAGGACGACCTCGAAGGGAGATCGCATTGTGCTCCACTACCACTGGCAGGTTAGAAATCAAAACGATGAAATAGTGAGCGACGGGATAAATACTTGCATGTTCCCGGCAACTTGGTAGCTAGCAGGCACTGTGGTCACTTGCCTGGCTTGTGCCAAACCGGAAACGGGCGTTTAGAGGTACCTGGTGACTACGGCAGAATAGCAAATTAGGCAAAATTGTGATAGTCTAGAACAAAGGAGGGGAAATGAAGAAAGGATTAATGGCCGTGCTGGTTGTGTGTCTGCTAGCTCTGGTGGCAATTCCTGCCTGCGCACCAGCAGAACCTCAGGTGGAAACGATAAAGATAGGAGTTATCGGCCCAATGGCATTTGTCCAAGGGGAACACCATTGGCATGGCGCGGAAATGGCGCGGGACGAAATAAATGAAGCCGGCGGCATAAAAGTGGGAGAGCTGATGATGCCCATAGAGTTGGTTAAGGCCGATTCAAATGAGATTCTTAGCGTCCCCGACGCCGCGGCGGCAATGGAAAAGGCCATAACGGTTGATAACGTTGACTTCTTGGTTGGTGGCTTCAGGACGGAGGCAGTTCTTCCCATGCAGGATATTGCCATGGACAATCAAAAGATTTTCCTGGGCTGTGGTGCCTCCCATCCAGAGCTATGTGCGAGGGTGGCACAGGACTATGATAAGTACAAGTATTGGTTCAGAGTCACGCCTATAAATGCTGAGTACCTCGCCCAGGTCAATTTCCTTATTCTGGGAATGGT
>JADFUX010000113.1 GCA_015222255.1 Chloroflexota bacterium | reverse complement strand
GGCAATCACGGGCTTGGTCACTCTTGCTAGAGCCAGAGGCATCAGCTCAAGCACGTCGTTTGTCGGATTCTGACTTATCCCTTTCTTTCTTTCCTCTATCTTCGTTAGGAAAAACTCCTGGATATCCGCCCCCGCAGAGAAGGCACGTCCCGCCCCAGTCATTACTACCACTCTGATATCATCATCCTTGTCTACTACACTAAAAACATCAACCAGCTCTTCCGCCATCTTGTCATTTACAGCATTTAGCTTCTCAGGGCGGTTCAAGGTAATGGTGGCAATGTTTTCCTTTTTCTCTAGAATAACGGTTTCATACTTCATAGCTGACCTCCTTATTGACCCTTTCTATCTTCTCAATTATAGCCTAACTTCTCACTGGCAGGACACTACAAGCGTGTCCGCTGGTAACAGGCGCCATCCTTTTCCAACCCATGAATGTATGGCCTTATACCCTTCTGCTTACACATTGAGCTGGAGTGAGGGCAACAACATAAGCTCACTCCATTTGAATAGAGAGCTCTTCATAAGCTATAATCATCGGATAAATTCAGCGGAGATTCCTTTGCTTAAGAGTCATAGCTGTGGTGAACTAAGGGAAAAGCACGTTGGGCAAACAGTGACACTTGCTGGCTGGGTACACAGGCGTCGTGACCATGGCGGCATGGCATTCATTGACCTACGAGATAGCGCAGGTATAGTCCAGGTGGTCTTCAACCCTCGAACCTCGGAGAAGGCGTATTGTATTGCTGATTCGCTTCGCAATGAATACGTAATTCAAGTTACTGGGGAAGTTGTCCCACGTCCTGCGGGAACTCAAAACCCAAAATTGGCGACCGGAGCGCTTGAGGTTACGGCTAACGAAGCTACCATTCTTAATCCAGCAAAAACGCCACCATTCTACATAAATGACGATGTGGAAGTTGAGGAAAGCCTTTGCCTGAAGCATCGCTATCTATACCTGAGAAGAGCCCGAACAAAAGATAACCTTGTCCTGCGTCACCGAGTGGTGAAGTTCTTCCGTGACTTCTTTGATGCCAAGGGCTTTATCGAGATTGAAACGCCTATCTTAATTAAGAGCACTCCAGAAGGGGCCCGAGATTATCTTGTACCTAGTCGCCTCAATCCAGGCAAGTTTTATGCTCTTCCCCAATCTCCTCAGCAGCTCAAACAGATTCTCATGGTAGCCGGCTTCGAAAAGTATTTCCAAATGGCTCGTTGCTTTCGGGATGAAGATTTGAGAGCCGATCGCCAACCTGAATTTACCCAGCTTGATTTAGAAATGAGCTTCGTAGACGAAGAGGACATACTTGGGCTCATGGAAGAGCTTTTCACTTCACTTGTGGAAACGGTTAAGCCTGAAATGCAGGTGCTGAAACCTTTTCCTCGTCTATCCTACAATGAGGCGCTGGAGCACTATGGTACCGACAAGCCAGACCTGCGTTTTGGAATGGAGCTTAAGGACATTTCTGATATTGCTGCTCACACCGACTTTGACGTTTTCCGCGGTGTTGTTGAGACAGGTGGCAAGGTGAAAGGAATATGTGTTCCCCAGTGTGCCCATTACACGCGCCATCAACTTGACGAACTAGTTAATCTTGCGAAGGGTTTTGGGGCTGAAGGCTTAGCTACCATGGCTTTCACGGGCGGAAGCTCATCGTTGGACAAAGTCAAGTCAGCAGTCGCCAAGTATTTGACTCAAGGTCAGTTGGAAGGCATAGGCGCTAGATTTGAAACAAAGCCAGGTGACCTCTTACTCATAGTGGCTGATAAAGAGGAAGTGACTAACAAAGCACTCAGCGAGCTGCGCCAAGAGATGGCAGGTCGACTTGACACGACGGACGCTAACCTGCTCGCCTTTGCCTTCATAGTTGATTTTCCTTTATTGGAATGGAACGCGGCAACAAATCGTTGGGAAAGCACACATCACCCCTTCACTGCTCCTCGACAGGAGGACCTCGTATTGCTCGATACAGAACCATCTAGAGTTACAGCCCGCCATTATGATGTTGTATGCAATGGGTGCGAGCTTGGCAGTGGTAGCATCAGGAATCACGAGCGCAAGCTTCAAGAGAAAGTGTTTGGTCTCCTTGGTTATAGCGAGGAGGAAATGGAAAACCGCTTCGGAACCCTTCTCAGAGCCATGGAATACGGCGCTCCACCCCATGGTGGTATCGCCATAGGCTTAGACCGCCTGGTAATGCTGCTGGCTGGGGAGCAAACTATCAGAGAAGTAATTGCTTTTCCCAAGAACCAAAATGCCGCCGACGTAATGTTTGACGCTCCTTCACAGGTTCCTGAAGAGCAGCTTGATGAGCTGAACCTCAGACTAAAAGATGAGGAGGCCATCAAAATCTGAGTCAAATGAGCGGACCTTGTGAAGTAGCCGAGAACATTTATCTCATAGATACTGAGGAAGGCTTTATCCCTAGATTGACTGCGGCGTATCTTGTCAACGAGGGTAGAAAAGCGCTTATTGACGCGGGCTGTCCTAATTCGGCTAGCACAATTCTCAAAGGAATTCAGCGACTTGGCGTCGACCCTAAAGAAGTGTCCTACATAATTATTACGCATATTCACTTGGACCATGCGGGTGGAGCTGGAACTCTAGTCAAGGAAATGCCTTATGCCAAGGTATTGGTTCACCCCAGGGGAGCTAAACACCTGACCGATCCGACCAAGCTAATCAGCAGTGCCATGCAAGTTCTAAGCCCAGAGGAGATGGAACGATATGGCTTGATGAACCCCGTTAACCCAGAAAACGTTGAGGTGGTGGATGACAACGCTGTGATAGAACTGAGCTCACAACAAAGATTGAAGGTTGTTTACACTCCGGGGCATGCCCACCACCATCTATCTCTTTACGAAGAGAGAAACAAAGGGTTGTTTGCCGGTGATGCCATAGGGGAGTATGTTGCTGAAGCACAGTTTCTGTTTGTAGATACTCCAGCGCCGAGTTTTGATTTGACCTTAGCTCTCGAATCCATTGAAAAAGTCAAGCAACTGCCACTAGAAATACTGTACTTTGGCCATTTCGGTGTCAGCAGAAAGGTAGAGGAAATACTACGAGTCGCTCAAGACAAACTAAAGACCTGGGGCGAAGTGATTCGTCAAGCTATGAAGAATAGCGCAGGTGATCCTGTAGAGACTTTGAAAGAATTCGTATATGCCGAGTTAGAGCCTATTCGAGGCGACGTGGCTCGTCATAATATCTGGGCTGCTTGGGCAACCGAATCTGTAGCTGGCTATGTTGATTACTTCAAGAGGACACAGGGAAACCTGTTCTGGGCACGAAAGCAAGGTGAAAAATGAGCGAAATTCGCGAAGTAGCAGAGAACGTTTATCTCATAGATGCCGAACAAGACTTTATTCCTAACTTAACCGCAGCCTATTTTGTCAACGAGGACAGAAAAGCACTTATTGACGCGGGCCCTCCGAATTCAGCTACACATATTCTCGAAGGAATCAAACGGCTTGGTGTGGATCCTAAAGAAGTCTCTTATATAGTCGTCACGCATATCCACTTGGATCATGCTGGAGGAGCTGGAATTTTAATCAAGGAGATGCCCTATGCCAAGGTATTAGTTCACCCGAAAGGAGCTAAACATTTGATCGACCCCAGCAAGCTAATGGCTGGCAACATCCAGGTTATGGGCCAGGAGGTGTTGGTGCGATATGGCTCAATGGTTCCCATTGAGCCAGAAAGAGTTGAGGCGGTGGACGATAGCGCTGTGATAGAATTGAGCTCACAGCAAACGCTGAAGGTTGTTCATACTCCGGGACATGCCAACCATCATCTATGCATTTACGAAGAGAGAAACAAAGGGCTATTTACCGGAGATGCTATAGGGATGTATTTTGCCGAGGCTGAATTCTTGTTTCCAGAGACGCTGCCACATGACTTTGATTTAAGATTAGCCCTCGAATCCATTGAAAAAGCGAGACAACTGCCTTTAGAAATACTATACTTTGCTCATTTCGGTACGAGCAGGACACCAGATAAGATGCTACAAATGGCCCGAGATAGCTTGAAATTCTGGAGCGACCTGGTCTACCAAGCCAGGAATGATGACCCAATGAGTATTTGCGAGAAGGTGAAAGAGATTATCTTTGCTCTGCGCCCGGATGAACCAGAGGTGGTGCAGCAGGATAGAGCTCTTTACGCCATCGAGAAGTTGCTCCCAGTAGCCGTAGCTGGCTATCTTGATTACTTCAGAAGAGTGAGTGAGGGGAAGGCAAGTCAAGCCAGTCAAGGGAACTAACTCTTGAGTGATCCCAGCCATTTCTTAGGCGGTGATAGAACATGAAAATAACTACGGAGAAAATGGAAAATTGCCAACTAACGCTCAACATAGAGGTTGAAACAAGCGAGCTTGAGGAATCCTTGGACGAGGCTTATCATCGTCTGGTTAGCAAGGTCTCTGTTCCCGGGTTTCGCAGGGGTAAAGCACCTCGTGCTGTTTTGGAGCAACATTTAGGTAAGGGTACCCTGCTTGAGGAGGCATTGGAGCGCTTAGTACCGCAGCTTTACAGGCAAGCAGTGGAATCAGAGAAGATTGATGCTATCGACCAACCACAAATAGATATTATCCAAACCGATCCCGTAATCTTAGAGGCTGTTATCCCTCTCAGACCTGTAGTCAAGCTCGGTAATTATCGAGAGTTGAGACTTGAACCTGAAACTGCGGAGGTCAGTGCCGAGGACGTTGAGACAGCCATAAGACGGCTTCAGCAAGAGCATGGAACATGGGTGCCTGTAGACCGACCCGTTCAGTTTAATGACTTGATAACCCTCGATATCGAAGCCGATGTTGAGGGGAAGTCGGTTTTGAAACATAAGGACATGGTATATGAGATGATGAAAGATCTACCTTATCCTTTGCCTGGCTTTGCCGAGAATTTGGAAGGGATGGAGAGGAATAAGGAAAGAACCTTTAGTATCGTTATGCCGAGTGACCACAGGACCACAGAATTCGCTGGTAAGGAATGCTTCTGCAGGGCCATAGTCACCGAAGTAAAGGAGATGAATTCACCAGAGCTTGATGATGATTTTGCCAAGAGCGCTGGCTATGAGGATCTAGCTTCAATGCGAGAGCAAGTAAGCGAGAATCTGAAGGCCAAAGCTGAAGAGAGAAACCACACGCAGTTTAGACAAAAGGTACTTGATGCCGTCACTGAGCTTAGTGACGTGGATTATCCCCCCGTTTTGCTGGATAGGGAGATTCATCAGCTTCTTGAGGATGAGTCAAGAAGCTTTCGGGGAGACATCAAAGGTTTGGAGGACTACCTTAAGATGATCGGGAAGACAATGGAGGAACACAGGGAGGAATTGCGCCCTGTAGCCGAGAAGCGAGTCACCTACGCTCTTGTGATTGGCAAGGTAGCTGAGGAGGAAAGAGTTGAAGTTGATGCCTCAGAAGTGGATAATAAGGCGGGGGAGATTGTAAGGGACAGCCAGGACAAAGAGAAAATGGAGAAATTCCTTTCCTTGCCCCAAGTTAGAGAATCGATCGGGCAATCTCTCCACACTGAGAAGACAATAGACCGACTGGTACAGATAGCCACCAGCAACGATGACAGGAAAACAAAGGAGGATGAATAGAATGGAGACAGTGTCACAAGTCGTAGTCCCTATGGTGACCGAGAGTGGTGCTCGTGGCGAACGGGCTTTCGATATATATTCTCTACTGCTCAGAGAAAGAATTGTTTTCCTAGGCGTGCCTATCAATGACCAGATAGCCAATCTTATTATTGCTCAGCTCCTCTATTTGGAAAGAGAGGCTCCGGATAAGGACGTGAGCCTTTATGTTCATTGTCCCGGAGGGATCATTAGCGCTGGCCTAGCCATCTACGACACTATGCAGCTTCTGCGCTGTGATGTATCCACTATTTGCGTTGGCCTAGCAGCTAGCATGGGCACGTTGCTTCTTTGCGCCGGCACTAAAGGCAAGAGATACGCTTTGCCTAGCTCTACGATACATCTCCACCAAGCGGTGGGTGGTGCCCAGGGACAAGCGGCCGATATTGAAATCGCTGCCCGTGAGATAATGCGCATGCAGGAGATGATACGCAGCATCATAGCTAAACATACTGGGCAGCCTGTCGAAAAGATTGCTCACGATACCGACAGGGATTTCTATCTTAACGCCGAGCAAGCAGTGGAATACGGGATTGTGGATGAGATACTTAGCAAGCCGGCCAAGTAATAACAAGTATCGAGGTCGAGTGTGGACACAGCAGGCATAATTACCATCATTGTCGTTTCGATACTCATCGTCGCTGCAACGGTGTGGCTTATCATTGGCACCAAGAGGCGCGACTGAGGTAAGCTATCACCCAAGTCGCACTCAGTAGCATAATGGCCCCGGCTAGGATTCACTGCTAGAAACGTTAGCCAGACTCCAAGCTCCAATTGGAAACCTTCTAAATGATGAACAAGCTGCGTGGCCCAAATGGTAGCCGAAGTTCAGCTTCTCTACTTTCTAACTCAAATGAATGCAGAGACAATGCCTGTACGGGTATGTAGCGCTAACTCACGAGGCTCCAATACCTCCATGTAATTTGAAAGCGACCTATCCGGGATTGGCGCAATCATATTCCTGGCTCTGACAGCTCCTGCAGAACGCCCATCACATCTTCCTCTGGCACGTCGCTACGAATCAGCACCCTGCCTATATCTTCCAAAAGAACCCAGCGGATTTTCTTTCCCCTCGTCTTCTTATCCAGTTCGATAGCTCTCAATACCTCAGCCAAATCCACACCAGAAAAGCTTATAGGCAAATCAAATCTTTCTAACAGGGATTGCTGTTGCTTGACCACATCCGAAGATAGCAGTCCCAGCCTTTGGCTCAGCTTAGCTGCACCCATCATGCCAATAGCCACCGCTTCACCATGAAGAAAGCGCCCGTATTGGGTAGCTGTCTCTAAGCCGTGAGCGATGGTATGCCCATAATTCAAAATGGTACGTTTACCTTTTTCCCTCTCATCTTCACTGACGATCTCGGCCTTGATAGCGGCACTGCGAGCAATAGCTTGCGTAACCGCATTTGGCTCCAATCCTGTCAACTTATCGGCATCAGCTTCCAGAAACTTGAAGAAATCCTTATCCACAATGAAGCCGTACTTAATTACCTCAGCCCATCCTGAAGCCAGCTCACGCCGAGGTAAGCTAGTCAAAGCCTGAACATCGGCAAGGACAAAGCCAGGCTGGTAGAAAGAGCCAACAAGGTTTTTCCCTTGAGGATGGTTAACACCCACTTTGCCTCCAATGCTGGCGTCAACCATAGCTACTAGACTGGTGGGCACCTGAACCCAGGGCATACCGCGCAGAAAAGTCGCTGCCACAAAACCAGCTAAGTCACCCACCATGCCACCACCCAAGGCAACAATAACATCGTCCCGCTCCGCTCGATGCGCTACCAGAAAGTCATAGATCCTGGCGGCAGAATGGACATTCTTCGTTGCTTCACCTGGCGGCACCACAAAGGAGTCAACTGTGAAGCCAACGTCCCTAAGGATCCTTTCCACCTTTTTACCATAGATGGAAAATACAGATTCATCGCTAATCACAATAGTCTTTCCAGATAAACCGGCTCCTCTCATCTTTTCCCCTATCCTATCCAATAGCCCATAGCCAACGAAAATCGGATAGCTCTGAGTAGCAGTTTCCACCCTGCACGCAATGTCTTCATCCACGTTATTGTGAGCGCTTTTCTTGGTGTCATTGCGACGACCGTAGCGACGAAGCAATCCCCAAGCTCTTATCACCTCTTCAGCCACTTGACTAATGCTCAGCCTATCAGTGTGAACCGTCCAGTCAACATTAGCATAGTAAGGCTGTCGTGACGCCTTAAGCTGCCTGATACGTTCCAGAGGATTGTTATCAGACAAAAGAGGGCGAACTTCTGGTTCCGAGCCATAAGGAGCATCCTGAAATAAGCGTTGATAGATTGTCTCCAACTTAGCTTCAAGGCAAATAATCAACCCCCCTTGCGCAAGGAGTTCATAGTTTCCAGGGTCAACGATAGCACCACCACCAACAGATATGACCGCCTGTTTTTGACGGCAGGCCCCTTCTATTACCTCTCGTTCCAGCTCCCTAAACCTGCTCTCCCCATCCTGCTGGAAAATATCAGCGATCGGCTTGCCAGCCAATCGGACTATTTCACGATCCGTATCGATGAAACTCCAATTCAGCCCGTGAGCTACTTCTTCGGCCACCAACGATTTGCCAGTACCCGAAAAGCCTGTCAGGACGATATTGTTCGCGTGCCTGCCCATCTCCCTTAGTATCCTTGGTCAGTATATTGAAAAAGCCAGATTCGAGCAAGAGAGTTGCCTAGTTTCAGATTTCGAGGTAGTTACTGCAGGCGAAGCTCCTAAAGTGTCTGTTGCGTGTCTGCTTCAGGAAGCAAACAGCTAGGATGCCTTTCGCTAGAGCTTTCTATCTTGACCGATATTCCCCGTAAGCCTGTCGGAAAACACTTAAGATTACTAAAGCACAGGAGACTAGACGGCTACTTCTGCCAGCTCTACATCTTCGGGTATCGCGAGCCCATCTTTCCGCATAGACTCCAAATAGCCTTGTATAGCCTCTTTAGCGTGCTCAAGAGCTTCTTCTTTCGTCCGCCCTTGGGTAATACATCCAGGCAAAGCTGGCACGGTCACTGTATAATAGCCCTCGTTGTATTCCAGAACCACTGTATAACTTATCATCTTAACCCTTAAAGCAGCTTGATGAGCTCTTCGGCACTTAGACCAGCTTGTTCCAATATGCCCTCAAGAGTCTTAGGCGCTAGAGTTTGCCCAGCATGCATCGGAATGGTCACCCTTCTCCCCGGAGAATCTTGGTGCTTGTAATAAAAGTGAGATCCCTTCGAGTGGTGAATATACCATCCCGCTCTTAATAATCCTCGCTCTACCTCCTTCCCTGTAATCCTCGGTAGTTTCACTCTCCAGTTTACTCTAGTCCCTGCCTATTGACAATTCATATTCACGGTAGTTTGCCAAGGTCTCCTTCAGGTTATCCCCGCCGAACTTCTCCAGGCAAGCATCTGCTAGGACAATAGCCAGCATCGCTTCAGCGATTACACCGGCAGCAGGAACAATACAAATATCGCTACGCTCGTAATGGGCCTTGACAGTTTCACCACTCAGGAGGTCTACCGAAGGCAAAGGGTTAGCCAAGGTAGCAATGGGCTTGACCACAGCCCCGACTATTATGTCTTCCCCATTGCTTATGCCGCCCTCTATGCCACCAGCACGATTGGTAGCATGGCGCCAAGGTGGAGATTGCTTCGCTGCCTCCTCGCTCCGCTCGGAGCTTCGGCTCGCACTAACAGTGGGGCCAGGTTCGATAACATCATGCGCCTGAGAGCCTTTAAGCTCGGCCAAACCAAACCCCGCACCAATTTCCACCGCCTTCACAGCATTGATGCTCATTATCGCCTGGGCAACTCTGCCATCAAGGCGCCGATCCCAGTGGACATGACTACCCAAGCCAATAGGCACACCAACAGCGATTACCTCGAAGACGCCACCTAACGTATCTCCCTCAGCCTTGGCCTTATCAATAGCTGCCATCATCTCCTTTTCCCTTTCAGCGTCAGCACAGCGGACTGGGGAACCTTCGACTTGCTGCCAATCTATCGAGGCTGCTTCGCCTGGCTTGCAATGAGGGAGGCAATCATCTCGCAATGACGCTGTGACACCGCCAATGGCTACGGTATGGCTGTGGATGGCGATGCCGAGTTCCTCCAGAAACCTTCTAGCTATGGCTCCAGCAGCTACTCTGGCCGCTGTTTCCCGAGCACTAGCTCTTTCCAGGATCGGCCGAATATCCTTAAGCCCGTACTTAATCACTCCGGCGAGGTCCGCATGTCCCGGACGCGGCCGAGTTACAGCCTCTGCTTCCTTCTGTACAGGAGCAACACTCATTGTTTCCTGCCAGTTTTGCCAATCTCGGTTGGGCACGAAGAGAGCAATAGCACTGCCTATAGTAAGTCCATAGCGGATCCCTGAGATGATTTCAGCCTTGTCCTCTTCTATTGCCATGCGGGGGCCACGCCCATAGCCTTGCTGCCGGCGTTTGAGTTCCTTGTTGATATGGGCTGCCTCCAGGGGAAGGCCGGCTACCATTCCCTCAACTATGGTGGTCAATCCCTTCCCATGGGATTCTCCCGCGGTGAGGAAGCGAAATTGTCCCATTAGCTTTGGTACAGATATTGAGGTTGAGGATAGCTATGAGATAAGGTTTCTAGCAGGACTACGTCCTGCCCCCTTAATCCCAGAAGTTTCATCTGGATAATATCAACCAAAACGCCCAAGTCCAACCCCAGAAGTGATTCCAATAGCGATGTCCGCTTGGGCATGTAGTACTCTACGCTAGGAGCTTCAACACCGGCTAGGTCCGCTGCCAAATCTATAGCTGTATCCAACCCACCCAGCTCATCAATCAGGCCCAGTTCTTTGGCTTCAGTACCGATGTAAAGCTGACCGGTAGCCAATTCTCTCACTTCCTGCTTACTAAGCCCCCTGCCCTCAGCTACTACTTCGACGAATTGCTCATAATACTCATCAGTCATCTCTTGCATAATCTCTTTTTCTTCAGGCGTCAGTTCCCTTAATCCTGAATACATATCCTTGTACTTGCCACCTTTAAATGTTTGAATTTCAATTCCCAGTTTCTCATAAAGCCCTTTAACATTAGGTATTTGAGAGATAACCCCAATGCTTCCCGTCAATGTGCCTGGAAGAGCCACGATCTTGTCAGCCTTAGCCGAGATATAATAGCCGCCAGAGGCAGCCATGCTCCCCATGCTCACAATAATCGGCTTTGATCGCCTGACTTCTTCTATCTCCCCCAGGATTTCCTGGCACGGTGCCACTAGCCCACCGGGGCTCTCTATGCGGAGGACTATTGCCTTAACCGCCATATCCTGTTCCGCCCTATTCAGTTGCTCCTTCACCAAGTCCGGAGTAATGACTGGGCCATAAAACAACGAAGTGCTTTCTGCCATTATGGAACCACTGAGAGGAATCACAGCAATCTTATCCCCTGCAAACGTACAGCTAGAGGGAACTAGAACAGCTACAACCAGTACAGCAACCAGGCCGATAATAGGCACTTTCCTCTTTAGCACCTCTCCAATACCTCCTCAGCCTTCTTGAGCATTATGTCAACTGGTCCTTTCCTTTGCGTCCATAACTCAAAGGAAGCAACTCCTTGATATACTAACATAGGCAACCCGCCAAGTATAT
>JADFUX010000112.1 GCA_015222255.1 Chloroflexota bacterium | reverse complement strand
GAAGAGATAATGTCTGGTTTTTGGACATTTCTGCCAAGCTTCAATAAGGAAATAGAAGGAGCGCCTGGGGTGGCAAACAAGCACCTCCTCATCGTTTCCTGTTTGAGATGGAGGGCTTAAGCATAGAGTAATGCGGATATATTAGATGGCAAGAGTCTTTTCTGAGTCGGTTAGCCAGCCTGCTAGCGAGTCTGCCATACCTTATACTCTGCGCTGGAAAAGCAAGGTTTATGCCTTAGCAGGGCTTGGCGCACTGCTCTTGGTGGTAATTGTCTTTGCCACCACTTTGGGAAGTGCTCCTATACCCTTTCCCACCTGTTTCCAAGTCCTTTTTTCTCAGTTGCCTTTTGTCCATATCGTCCCAGCCTGCCCGGAAGCTTTTGGAATGACCCTAAGTCCTGAAGGACTTGAGACGATAATCTTGAATATCAGGCTTCCTCGTATCCTCCTCGCGGGTCTAGTAGGAGCAGCTTTGGCGGTGGCTGGGGCTACCTACCAGGGGTTGTTTCGCAATCCCCTGGCTGACCCTTATCTCCTTGGCGTAGCCGCAGGAGCCGGACTGGGAGCTACCATCGCTTTTGTGATTCCTTTCACCGTATCGTGGATGGCTTTCGGAGCCGTGCCGTTATTTGCCTTTGTTGGCGCCGTGGGTGCTGTTGCTGTTGTCTATTTGCTGGCTCGTGTGGGCAAGGCCCTGCCGGCAACCACCCTGATCCTGGCTGGAGTAGCTTTGGGTGCCTTCCTAGCGTCAATCACCGCCTATCTTATGACCATTTGCGGCAAGGAACTACACGGGATCGTATTTTGGCTGCTGGGCGGTCTTTCCCTGACCAAATGGGCTGAGGTATGGGTAGTTCTCCCCTGCATATTAGCAGGTATCATAGTCATCTGGCTTCATGCTCGGCCTCTTAATGTGATGCAGCTTGATGAGGAGCAGGCACAGCAATTGGGCATCAATGTGGAAAGGGTCAAGCTTATCCTGCTAGGTGCTGCCAGTCTGATTACCGCTGCCGCAGTTTGCTTCACCGGTCTTATCGCTTTTGTCGGCATAATGATCCCCCATGCGGTGAGGCTTATTTGGGGTCCTGACTATCGCTTTTTGCTTCCCTTGTCTACCCTGGTCGGCGCCATATTCCTTATCTTGGCTGATACCCTCGCCCATACTCTACTCACTCCCACAGAGATTCCGGTAGGGGTAATTACTGCTTTTTGCGGAGCGCCGTTCTTTCTTTATCTATTGCGAAGAAGGAAAGGTCGTGCTTTCTTCTAAACTATTTGGCTGCCACCCTGAACGAAGTGAAGGGTCTCATATTCTTCGCTTCGCTCAGAATGACAAGAAGAACTTAGAGTGACAAGAGAAATAGGTAGAATGATTGAACTAAAGGACGTCAGCTTAGGTTATGACCACCGAGCAGTGCTAAAGAACGTGAACCTGAAGGCAGTATCAGGCGAGGTATTAGGTCTCATTGGACCGAATGGCTCAGGGAAGTCAACCTTGATCAAGGGAATGACCCGGCTCATTGACCTTTTCTCCGGGCATATCTCCATTGATGGTCGGGACATAAAAAGCATCAAGAGAGAAGAGCTTGCTCGTCTGGTTGCTACAGTGCCCCAAAATCCTGTTTTACCTGAAACCTTCACTGCCTTTGAAGTGGTGCTCATGGGACGAACGCCTCATCTTGGACTTCTTCGCTATGAGGGGAGAAGGGATAAGGCTATTGCCTGGCAAGCGATGGAAGTGACTCAAACCCAGCTTCTTGCTGAACGAAGGGTAGGTGAAATCTCTGGAGGAGAGAGGCAGAGGCTTATTATTGCTCGAGCTTTGACCCAGCAGCCAAAGGCAATCCTCCTCGATGAGCCCACAGCACATTTAGACATAAGTCATCAAGTTGAGATTCTGAACCTGGTTAAGAGGCTTTGCCTTGAGCAGAGTCTGACCATCGTTGCTGCGATGCATGATCTGAATCTAGCCGCACAGTATTGTGATCGACTAGTCATGCTAAATGGAGGGGAAATCTACACTGATGGTACACCCCAGGATGTGCTTACAGCTCAGAATATTAAAACGGTTTACGGAGCCGACGTATGCGTTTATCCCCACCCTGTTAACAAGTTGCCTACCACCCTTATCACGGCAGGTGAGGGTAAGAAAGAAGAGGCTCATATTCAGCGCTAAGAAAAGCTATGGAACTTTTATTCGTCCTGCTGTTAGCTCTGGCGATGGATGTCCTATTTGGAGAGCCACCTCGAGCCACACATCCGGTGGTGTGGATAGGTAAGGTAATCTCCTTTTGGGAGAGATTTGCCCCCGCTCAGGGCCCACGGTCTCAGTTGGTCTATGGCGGTGGCGTGGTTGTGCTCACCATCTTCATTTTTGCTGCACCTGTCTATTTTCTTTTGATTTATGCGAGTCAGATTAGCTCAATAGCCTATGTAATTGGTGGCGCTTTGCTGCTGAAGCTGTCCTTTTCCTTAAGGGAATTGCGCCGGGCCGCTCTTGCGATTGAACTGATCTTGACCAAGGACAATCTGAGAGAGGCCCAAGCCATGATGTCCACTCTGGTCAGCCGCGATACTCAGAGTCTGGAAAAACCGGAGATAGTCTCGGCAACAGTGGAATCTGTGGCGGAGAATGTCAGCGATAGCTTCGTTGCCCCACTATTCTACTTCTTGCTTTTGGGTGTGCCCGGTGCTGTGGCTTATCGGGTAGTAAATACCTTTGATGCTATGATTGGGTATCATGGGAAATATGAATATCTGGGCAAGTTTGCCGCCAGATTGGACGATGTCTTAAACTTTATCCCGGCACGAGTTTCAGGGCTGCTGCTGGTGATAGCGGCCTACCTGTGCAAGAGAGATGGCAAGCGCGCCTGGCGAGTTATGCTTCGTGATCATGGCAAGACGGAGAGCCCCAACGCCGGCTGGCCCATGAGCGCTATGGCAGGAGCACTCAGAGTTCGGCTGGAAAAGCGGGGGTGCTACACCTTGGGTAATACAAACAACCCCTTGTCTCCCCAAGTTATCCTCTCTGGTATGAAATTGGTTGAGGTGGCTGCTCTACTTTGGGTTTCAGTCTGTCTAATCGTGGGGGTGACCTATTTTGTCCTTATTGCCTAGGCCAGAAATGAAGGGTGTGACAATCTGCCAGCATGGCGGCGTTGACTATGCCGAGGTCGAAATGCTAGGTATCGACTCCGCGGAGATACTCGATTTCAGTGCTAATCTGAACCCTTTTGGCCCACCGCCAGGAGTGATGAGAGCAATGTGTGAAGTGGATATCGCCCATTACCCCGACTCGGAGGGTCACCATTTAAGACGCGCCCTAGCCCAGAAACTAGCGGTAAGGACAGAGAATATACTCCTGGGCAATGGTTCCACTGAGCTCATACGCCTCGCTGCTCTGGCCTACTTTGGCAAAGGTGATCAAGTTCTAATCATCGAGCCTACATTCGGTGAATATTCGGTTGCCTGCCAAATTGCTGGGGCATCTCTTGTGAAACAGCGACTCTCACAGCGAAATGATTTCTGGTTGGATGCAGATGAGACTGCTGAACTAATCCGGCGGCATTGTCTCAAGGGCGTCTTTGTTTGCAATCCTAATAACCCTACCGGGAGGTATGTTTCACGAGCAGATTTCGAGAAGATTCTGAGCGCTAGCGAGGACTGCTTAGTGATCTTGGATGAGGCTTATGTCAGCTTCGTGGATGGCGCTTGGCCCTCCCCGGAGATGATTGAGGGAGGTAACCTGCTCATCCTGCGCTCCATGACCAAAGACTATGCCATGGCCGGACTTCGCTTAGGCTACGGCCTAGCAAGAGCGGAAATCATCACTACCTTGCGCCGCCTCTGCCCGCCATGGAACGTCAACACTGCGGCTCAAGAAGCAGGGGTTATCGCTACAAATGAAGAGGAGCACTTGAAGCAATGCCAAGCTGAGCTTAGGGAGGCCAAGGACTATCTTGTAGCGGAACTTTCCTGTCTTGGCTTGCCGCCGCTCCCTTCGGAGGCGAACTTCTTTCTGGTTGAAGTCGGCAATGCTTCAGAGTTCCGTCGTGCATTGCTCAACCGAAGGATGATGGTGCGTGATTGCAGCTCATTTGGTCTTCCTCAACATATTCGCATAGCACCCCGCACCTTGCCTGAATGTCAGAGCTTAGTTGCTGCCATTAAGGAAGTAAAGGACGAACATCACAGAAAGGAGCAATAGTGAAGAAGCAATCGCGAGGGCTGGTTCAGGTTTATACCGGGGATGGCAAGGGCAAAACTACAGCAGCCCTGGGGCTAGCTCTCAGAGCGACCGGGCAGGGAATGAGTGTCATCATCATCCAGTTTGTCAAAGGCGACTTCACCTGTGGGGAGCACCTTTTTGCTGCCCAGGGCCATCCCTTTGAAATAGTGCAGCTGAACACCGGAGACAGCTTTGCCCAGAGCTGGGAGGAACTTCGTTCAACCACTGAGCAGTCCTTTGCGTTTGCCGAGAGGGCCATACGCAGCGGTGGCTATGACATAGTCATCCTTGATGAGATATTCGTTGCTGTGAGTAAGGAGCTGATAAGCATTGAGCAGGTATTGAATTTGATGAGCGAAAAGCCTGAGAACATGGAGCTGATTTTGACTGGGCGTGGAGCACCCAGTGAAGTCATTGAGCGGGCAGACCTGGTTACCGAAATGGTAGCGGTTAAACATCCATTTACTAAGGGCGTTGAGGCGCGTAGGGGCATCGAGTACTGACACTGGTGATTAGCCCATGCGAGTCTGAAGACCCGCATGATAAAGAAAGAGGAGGGTAAGTCCGATGAGCAATGCTCTATCGCACGCATTGAAGCAGATAAAGCCTTTAGACAGAGAGGCAATGCAGAAAGCCCGAGTTCGCCAGGATGAACTGACCAAACCCCAAGGGAGTCTGGGGCGCCTGGAGGACTTGTCTATCAAGATTGCTGGCATCAAGGGCAAGACCGTTCGTGGT
>JADFUX010000111.1 GCA_015222255.1 Chloroflexota bacterium | reverse complement strand
GAAAAGCGATTCTACTGCATCCTATCTTGTAAGCGTTAAGCTCGTCATCTATGTCCTTCGTCATTTCATAGACAATGTCCGCGTCTACCCTTTTACCTCTTAATTCTCTTGCTATTAGCCTTTTGCTCTTGGGCCTGAAAGACAATCGGCTATCCTTCCAGAATTGAGCGAAGGCAAAGTCATCAATCAGCTTCTGCTCTTTCAATTTGGCAATGGCTTCATCCACCTCTTCATTAGCAAAGCCATGCCGGAGAAGTCGTTGTCTCACTTCACCTTCGCTGCGCGGACGATAGCTAAGATAGCGGTAAGCGGCATCAAGACAACGCTGAGAGGCACTCGTATCCGCCAACTGGCCCTTCCCTGGCTAAGCGTCAGTCATCCGCAAGTATCTCTATCTCCTGCTTGAAAGACGCATTAGGGGTAGGTGTTGAAGGTCTTAGCTGGCGTTCTATTTGCAAAGCAACTTCGGGGTGCTGTCTTAGGTAATCCTTGGCATTCTGTCTTCCCTGTCCCAACTTCGTCTCACCATAAGTAAAGAAGGAGCCAGCTTTCTTCACTATCCCTGCTCCTACCCCGAGATCCACCAAATCTCCCTCTTTGCTTATACCATGGTTAAACATTATGTCGAATTCAGCGCTACGGAAAGGAGCAGCTACTTTATTCTTAACTACCCTGGCTCTTACCCTAGTACCTATTACTTCGGAGTCCTGCTTAATAGAATCGCCCCTCCTCAAATCTATCCTTACCGAGCTATAGAATTTGAGCGCCCTCCCTCCAGGAGTTACCTCAGGGTTGCCAAAAATAATGCCTATCTTCTCCCGCAACTGGTTAATAAAAATCACTGCTGTCCCGGATCTGCCAATAGCGCCTACCAGCTTCCTCAGTGCTTGAGACATCAGCCGTGCCTGCAAGCCAACATGAGCATCGCCCATCTCACCTTCTATCTCCGCTTTGGTCACCAATGCCGCTACACTATCAATTACTACTACATCTAGGGCACCACTTCTTACCAAGGTCTCGGTAATCTCCAAAGCTTCCTCCCCGGTATCTGGCTGGGAAATAAGCAAGTCATCAAGCCGAACACCGCAGCTAGCGGCATATGCAGGGTCTAAAGCGTGTTCGACATCTATATATGCGGCGATGCCACCAGCCTTCTGGGCCTCAGCAATTATATGCTGGGCAAGCGTGGTCTTACCTGAAGACTCAGAGCCAAAGATCTCAGTCACACGGCCTCGAGGTATGCCGCCTATCCCCAAAGCCAAATCTAGACTTAACGAACCGGTAGAAATAGCAGCTTCAGCCACTTCGGTATGAGATTCGCCTAACTTCATGATTGAGCCCTTGCCAAATTGTTTTTCAATCTGCTGAATGGCTAACTCTACCGCCTTTTCTCTATCCGTGGCCATCTCACGAATTATAGCAGCGAGGCTATGCTAAATCAACGATACCTTTTGTGAATAAAAGGAACTGCCCAGGCGATGCCACCCAAAAGCAATGCCTCCACAACTATAGCCCCACCCCCAAGGAAGGCAATATCCTGCCAAAAACCTTCAGGAAACAACATGATAAGATAGTCTTTGCTTGGGTCGAGCATCCAGTACGGATTGCTGAAGCTAATGAGGTGAAACTGAACAAATAGCTGTTCAAAGTTGAAAATCGAGGCAATGCCCAGGACAGCTATGAGAGCCAGAGTAAGAGCAGATCCCCAAGTTATCTGTTTCGCTAGGCTCTGCCAGCGGCCTTTCTTCCATAGCAAAAAGAGCAGACTATAGATGACAATGTAGGCAAGGCTTGCCACCTGAATTCGATAGTCAAGCTGAAATAGGCCCTTTACATCCCTGAGATGGACAAGCTCATAGTCGTGAAACAGTTCGAATTCCTCCCCAGATTCGTTGACCACCTTAATTTGAGGCGTTTCCACCTCAGAATCGAAGTAATCAACCAGTCTTCTTCCTATCTCGCTTAGCTGTCCCCTCTCTATCTTTGTGACTTCGCTTATCCCATACTTGTCGAAGGCATATTCATAAACATGAATGCTACTGGCTACCAAGCTGACGGTGCTGGTAAGAAGCAAAAGAGGGAAACAAATTATGAATAGCCAGCGGGCCGCAACTCTTGCGATTTTCAACCTTTATCCCCCTGATTTTCTAGGTTGCCAAAGGGCAGTGCCACAAATGCCATGCTATAATTTCTGAGCAATGCCGAAGGAATTTACTCACCTCCATGTCCATACCGAATATAGCCTCCTTGACGGCATGTGCCGCATTCCCCAGCTTATTGCCAGGACAAAGGAATTGGGCATGGATAGCCTCGCCATTACCGACCATGGGGCAATGTATGGTGCTATCGATTTCTACGTGGCAGCTAAAGAGGCGGGCATAAAGCCGATCATCGGCTGCGAAGTCTATGTAGCTCAAACCGACCGCTATAGTCGAGGTGCCGCCCATAAGAAACCCCATCATCTCACTCTGCTGGCTAAGAATGCAAAAGGATACCATAATCTGATTCAATTGGTTACTAAGAGCCATCTCGAAGGATTCTACTACAAGCCTAGGGTAGATAAGGAGCTTTTAGAGCTTCATCGTGATGGGCTTATTGCCTTTTCTGGCTGCGTTCAGGGAGAGGTGCCCCGGCTTGTCCAAGAAGGCCAGAGTGACAAAGCTGCTGTAGCTGCCTTATGGCATAAGGAAGTCTTCGATGATTATTATCTAGAGATCCAAAGGCATCCCATTCCTGAGCTTGAGCAAATCAACAGTGCACTTGTTTCCCTGTCTGCCAGACTTGATATCCCGGTTGTGGCCACCAGCGATGTCCATTACATTTACAAGGAAGACGCTCCCACTCACCAACTCCTGCTGTGCATTCAGACTAATACTTCCATATATGACGATAAAAGGCTGAAGATGGCCGGCGACTTCTTCTATCTGAAAAGCCCCGGAGAGATGGAACAGCTCTTCGGCGACCTGCCTCAAGCAATAGAGAATACTCAACGTATAGCTGAAATGTGCCAACTGCAACTGGATTTTACGAAACTTCACTTGCCACGGGTAACAGTGCCTCAATCCAAGACAGCAGACGATGTGCTGGCTGAGCATTGTTGGCAGGGGTTAGAAAAGCGCTATTCAGAGCCAAGCCCGGAAATAGAGCAGCGCCTCAGCAAGGAGCTTGATGTTATCCGAAAAACGAAATTCGCCGATTACTTCCTCGTCGTTTGGGACATTACTTCATTTGCTAGAAAACAAGGTATCTACTTTGGCGTGCGAGGGAGCGCTGCCGCCAGCTTAGCTCTTTACTGCCTAGGTATCACCGATATCAATCCCCTAGCTCACGGGCTTGTTTTTGAGCGCTTCCTCAACGTGGAGCGTCGTGAAATGCCAGACATCGACCTGGATTTCCAGGATGACCGCCGTGATGAAGTCCTGGCTTACGTCAACCAGAAATATGGAAGTGAGCATGTAGCTCAAATCATCACGTTTGGCACTTTGGGGGCTCGAGCGGCACTAAGAGACACCGGGCGAGCTCTGGGCATGCCTTATGCTCAAGTCGACCAAATAGCTCGACTTATTCCTTTTGAGCCAACCATAACCTTGGACAGAGCATTGGAGGGGAGCAGTGAGCTTTACAACATATATCGTCAGGATGAAGCAGTGCAGAACTTGATTGACTCATCCAAGAAGCTAGAGGGCAGTATCCGCCATGCCAGTACCCATGCTGCTGGGGTTGTCATATCACACGACCCATTGACCAAGTATGTGCCACTGCAGACAGTAGGCAAAGGAAATGGACACGCTGTTATGACCCAGTACCACATGGAGAATATCGCCCGCCTGGGACTATTGAAAATTGATTTCCTCGGGCTTTCCAACCTGACCATTTTGGATAAAGCCACCAAAACCATCCAACAGAATCGTGGAATCTCCCTAGATCTACAGCGTATCCCTCTTAACGATGCCAAGACCTTCGAACTACTTGCCTCAGGAGAAACCAAGGGCATTTTCCAACTGGAAAGCTCGGGTATGCGCCGCTGCATTAAGGAACTTAAGCCTACTGACTTCAGCGACATCTCCGCCATGATAGCGCTTTATCGCCCAGGACCAATAGAGCAAATCCCCACTTTCATAAAAGCCAAGCAAGGGGCTATCCCAGTCAACTATCCCCACCCTGCCTTAGAAGAGATTCTGAAGGAAACCTACGGGGTTATCGTCTACCAAGAACAGGTATTGTTTATTGCTCAGGCCTTGGCTGGCTATTCATTGGGACAGGCCGATATCTTTCGGAAGGCTATGGGGAAAAAGATACCCGCGGTAATGAAGAAGGAGGAGCGCAATTTCATTTCCGGAGCTAAGAAAAACGGCATGCCGGTAGAATTGGCCCAAGAGATTTTTTCCCTGATCGAGCCGTTCGCCGGCTATGCCTTCAATAAGGCTCATAGCGTCAGCTATGCTCTTATCGCCTACCGCGGCGCCTATCTTAAGGCGAACTACCCCACTGAATACATGACGGCGTTCCTTAACACTTATTGGGATAATATGGACAAGGTTCGCCTCGCGATCGCTGAATGCCGAAGGTTGGGCATTCAGACGCTTCCCCCAGACATTAGTAAGAGCCAGCGCAGCTTCACCATCGAGGAAGGAAATGGGTCTGCTATCCGCTTTGGACTAGCCGCCGTCAAGAATGTCGGCACTTCCCCCATCGAGTGTATCCTATTAGCGTGCCAGCAAGGGGGACCTTTCAACTCCATAGAGGACTTCTGCCATCGAGTCGACCTGCGCAACACCAACAAGAAGGTGTTGGAAAGCCTGATTAAAGCCGGTGCCTTTGATTCTCTGGGTAGCCGAAGAGCGTTTGTGAAATCCATTGACAAGATTATCTCCCTGGCTCAAACGGAACAAAGCATGAAAGAGTCAGGACAGATCAGCATGTTCGATTTATGGGCTCAGACTTCCTCTGGCGCCATCCTTTCGCTCGAGGAAAAAGGCAAAGATGTACCCATCACACAAAAGCTTGACTGGGAAGGAGAGCTACTGGGCGTCTATTTCTCCCAACATCCCCTTGCTTCCCTAACCGCCGAGCTTTCTTCAATGGTTACCGTTGCCTGCAGCGAAATCAGCGCCGATATTGCGAATGAAACAGTGGTAACTGCTGGGATGGTAGCCTCAACGCGTCAAGCACAGACCCGAGATGGTCGCCGCTTTATAATAGCTACACTGGAAGATCAAGTTGGCAACGTAGAAGTCGCTGTGTGGCCGAAGATTTATGAAAACACCAAAGACCTATGGGAGAGGGGGAATATCCTTGTGATCAAGGGTCAGGTAAGGATAAAGGAGGGCGGAGCGCAGCTCAATTGCCAGGAGGTGCAGCCATATGATGCCGCTAAGCAAGAGCGTAAAGGGCCACCGGTACAGAATCAACGGCATCTTATAATAGACATCCACGAAACCACTGAGGCAGAAAAGGACCTGGAACGCCTCCAACAGGTTATCGACATCCTAAAGAGCTACCCCGGTGAAGACAGAGTGTCTCTCAACATTGCCGGCGGGGATGAAACCACCGGCCTAGAGATGCCTAACATAAGGATAAGCTACTGCCCGCAACTAGCGAGCGAACTGAGTGAGATATTAGGCGAAGGCAATCTGAGACTTGAGCACTGATTTATTTCTGCGCTTACTTCCTTGATCGCGAACCAACAATGTTGCTGCGGTTATTCTATTAACGAGGCTTGTATGGGCTAGAGCATTGCGGCTACCGCCTCAAGCTCGAGCAACCTCCGCTTCCAATCTCCGCCACCGCTGAACCCACCAAGATCTCCATTGCTACAAATCACACGATGACAGGGGATTACTATAGGCACGACATTTCTGGCCAGAGCTTGCCCCACAGCTCTGGCCGCCCCAGGTTTCTCCAGTCTATCGGCGACCCAAGCATAACTCCTCGTTTCACCGTAACCAATAGAGCGCGTCACTTGCCAAACACCTCTCTGGAAAGGACTGCCCCAAGATAAGTCTAGCTCATCAGGGAAGCTGACTCGCTCGCCCTTTAAATAGTCTCCTATTCTCTGGGGCAAATCACCAAAATAACCAGCTTCAGCTTCTCTCGGTGTTCTATCATGCCATTCCAGCGCGAACGCTTTGAGAAGATTCAGTGCTTTCTCACAAGAAGACTGCGGCAACACAAGCTTTAGTAATCCCTGGTTTGATCCCAGTACCCCCACCCACCCCAGCACGGTATCAAAGACAAAGTATCTTAGCTCCATCAACTGCTCTCTAATTGGGCCACGTACATCATTAGCCCACCTTCATGGTTACATAGCTTACCGGGAATAAAAATAGTCTTGAACGACGCTGAGGCTTCCTTCCCCGACACAACTTGGCTGCTATGGTTTACCTTGCTGATGTTTTCCAACGGCAAATCCTAGCGTCTCGGCCTGTGGTTTTGTTCGCCTAGATGCAGCATTGACACTGAGCTTGCGCAATAGGGAAAGAGGGCCTGCCACCCATGGTCAAGAGCCCGTAAAATGTTATCACAATTCTCTTGGGCCTTGGGGGATATCAGGCGGGTAATACCTTTATACTGCAAAGGGAGCCTATCCTGAACCACTTTGATAATGGCACCACCACCAATTGTGTAAGGGTGTAATACGGAAATCAAAATGCTAAGGCGAATCTCTGGTGGTCTGAGAAATGCCGAGGTCTATTGGAGAAAGATGCTCTCGGGCTTAGTACCATCCCATGGCGATTTCCACACAGTTTGACAAAGAATCTGAAAGGCCTTGAAACAAGCCACAAATCTGATTATAATGTCTAAGAGTAGCAGGATATGCAAGTCACTGGCGGTCAAATCAAAGGAAATCGCTTGGCGGTGCCCCGGAGGCCTGCAGTACGGCCCACCACAAATATGGCGAGACAAGCAATTTTCTCTATTCTGGAAAATACGGCTGTTGATTGGTGCCGAGTCCTCGATCTATATGCTGGCAGTGGCACTTTGGGTATCGAAGCCCTAAGTCGCAACGCAGAATGGGCTGACTTTGTCGACCAAAACAGAAAATGCTGCGACATTATTAAGCGCAACCTGGAAAAAGCAAGGCTCTCAGACAAAGCCCACGTTTATTGCTGCAGTGCACACAAGGCTATCGCTTTCCTTAATAACAAATACGACATCGTCTTCATTGATCCCCCTTACTCAGACCCCACGGCGAACGATTTGATGGCAAACTTGGCTCTCTCAAAGTTGTTGGTGGAGAATTCTGTTGTTGTAGTATGCCACGGTAATCGCTTTCCATTGAATTCTTCGCACGATGGGTTGAATCTGGTTAAGGAACGTCACTATGGTGACACCTTTCTGTCGATATACCAAATGGAGCCCAGATCTTGACTGCTGCAGTATATCCGGGTAGCTTTGATCCCATCACTAATGGGCACATGGATATTGTCACGCGAGCTTTGGCCCTTTTTGATAAACTGATTATCGCTGTCTACGAGAAGCCTGATAAGCGCCTGCTTTTCTCCCTTGAAGAAAGGGTGGAGATGGTACAGAAGGCAGTAGTTGATTTGCCCAATGTATGCGTTCAATCTTATAGCTGCCTCACTGTTGATTTCATCCGTCAAATAAAGGGAAAGGCCATGATTCGTGGGTTAAGGATGAATTCCGATTTTGAACAGGAATTCGAAATGGCGCTGATGAATAAGAAGTTGGCACCTGACATCGAGTTGGTTTGCCTGATGGCAGACTCGGGATATCAATTCCTCAGCTCTAGCTCGATTAAGGAAGTAGCCAAATTGGGAGGTTGTCTTGAAGGTATGGTTCCCGAACATGTCGCCGAGGCATTGAGAGAGAAGTTCTTCTTAAAAGCTGCCAGATTTTCTACATTGGAAAGGAGGTAATGAAACATGGCATACAAGGTTACCGACGAGTGCATAAGCTGTGGCGCCTGTGAACCTGAATGCAAGAACGAGGCGATCAGCGAAGGAGAGACAATCTATATCATCGATCCTGATAAATGCACTGAGTGTATAGGTTGGTTTGAATCGCCCAAATGTGTCGAGGTCTGCCCTGTGGATTGTTGCATCCCCGATCCTGACCATAAGGAGACCCGAGAGCAATGTCTAGAGAAATGGCGTAAGCAGCACCCAGGCGAGACCCCAGCCGCTACCTAAAACAGAGCTTGCTAAGTATCTCAGGCGAAAAGCCGTTTGCGATAGTGCGGAATATCTCTTAGCTGGCCCAGGAGTGGTCGTTCGCTGTAGGATCTTATCGCGACATAGCAGCTACCACAGCGGTTAGTTCGCGAGAAGCCTTCTACCATCTCTTTCTGGGTCGCAAACTTGTTGCGATGCAGCGAACACGGAACAAGACTTCCGTCAGGCATTACTACGAGGAATCTTATGCCTGCTTTGCAGTCTGGCATGTAGCCCTGCTCGAAGAACCTTAGAGTATCTAGAAGCACAAGCTTAGAATTGGCTATATGGGTACTTTGCTTCCTTAGCTCTATGAGCTCGGTAATACTCTGCCGCAAAAGCTTTAGATCTTCTTCGGTTTCAATACAATAGTGCTTATCCCCAGTTCGCAGCGCGGTGTACGCACTGTACGATATCGCCACCCCCCACTCCCCAGCCCTTTGGGCTAAAGGCAAGATTTCCTTCAGGTTAGCTCGTGTTATAGCCGTGTTCAAAATAATATCTCGGTGACCAAATTGCGCCAGTCGTGGAAGCACCCGCTCCAAACGTCCATAAAGGCCTCGTCGTCCCCGAAATTCATCATGCCGCTCATCGGGAAAATCAAGCGATACGGAGAATTGGTTCACCCCAGCTTGGTGCAACTGCAGATAGTTAGTTTCGTTCAGCAGCACTCCATTGGTAACAAGTATGAGATATGCCCCGGTAGATTGTTTGATAGCCTTAACGATGGCTACGATATCTTTGCGCAAGAGTGGCTCACCACCAGAGATTTGCACTACTGGTGGATTTAGGAGTCGAGTTAGGTTAGCATAATCAGTTGGTTCAAGCTGCTTCTCATCTTTTCTTATGCCGCCGAGGTCGCAGTGCAGGCAGTTGCAATTGCACGAAAGCGTTACTTCGTAAGAAACTACTAGAGGACGATTGGTTATGTAGTTATACACTCCCCTTTTGGCCAGCTTAATTGCATCTAATGGAGAAAAATTCTTCATTCGTATCAGTAGGAGCGCCTATTTGAAACCAATCATGGTAGCGTTATCAAGCCTCGAGGGATATGCCAGCATTATCTTATCCATCGCCCTGCCTAGAATAGATCCGGGACACAGCAAACCCCTTAACGGCCGATAGAGCCTGGGCGATTTCAGTACCGGCATAAACAACATGAGCAGACTCACGGATTCCCTATAACAGGCACAAGACACATTCTTGAACCCGGCATTCTCGACAATATCCTTAAGGGTTTTGGTCGTGAACTGATTGACATGGATCTTCCTTATGTTCCACCAGCTCTTCCGGAAAATCTTTGCTGGTATCCCTCCAATATCTGGAGTCGATACAGCCAGCAACCCTCCAGGCTTCAGTATCCTGTTAACTTCTTTAAGAATCGCAAGTGGGTGCGGAACGTGCTCAAGAACCTGCCACAAGGTAACCACATCGAAAGAGTTCTCGGGAAATCGCAGTGTTTCAAAAGGATTTGCCTCTACATCTAAACCAAATTCTCTTTTGGCATATGCCGCCGCCTCCTGTGACAGTTCAACTCCTTTTGTAATAAAACCCGCCTTGGAGGCATTAAAGAGGAAGAAACCCTCTCCACAGCCTACGTCTAGAAGGCTAGTGCTGTTGTTATATTTCTTGATTAGTTGCGCTTGCGATTTAGTTGCACGCAAACGAACCCTCCGAATAACGGAAACATCGCCGCTTTTCCTGTTGGCATAGTCATCGTTGATTTTGCTTGCTTTCTCGATTGGATTTACATATATGAGCTCACAATACCCGCATTTGACATGCCTCCCATATCTTCCCCCAGGTAGCATATATACGGTTTCTATACCTTCTTGAAAATCACCGTTATCCATGTTGGAGTCAAAGAGAACAGTGAAATCATTCCGGCCACAATTGGGGCAATTGCGATATTCAAGCAATGAATCCATCATAGATGCTTAGCCTTTTCGTAGGCAGCAGCAACTGCCTCAAGAAGGAGAGACCGAAATGTCCCCTTTTCCAATTTTAGGAGAGCATCAGTAGTCGTTCCTCCGGGCGAAGTAACCATGTTTCTTAGCTCAGCAGGATGCTTGGTTGTCTTCTTAACTGTCTGCGTAGAGCCAAGCACCGTTTGTATCACGAGTTCCTCCGCAATACTGCGTGGCAGACCGATATGGACGCCAGCATCAATAAGCCCCTCAATGAAGAGAAACACATATGCCGGTCCACTGCCACTCAGGGCTGTCGCCATGTCCAGATACTTTTCGTCGGAAACATAGAGTTCCTCACCGAGAGCACCAAGGATGGATTGCGCTGTTTCTTTTTGTTTTTCGTTGACTTCAGCAGTTGCTGTCCATATAGTCATTCCTTCGCCAATTTGGGCCGGCATATTGGGCATAGCTCGAACTACCGAAGAGTGATTCAACCCGCGACACAGACTAGACAAGGCAGCACCAGCTACTATAGACAGTACCATCTGTTCTGGCGGGGGGTTCTTTACCTCATCCATCACCTGAACTAAGTGCGGGGGCTTTATCGCCAGGATAAGAATGTCACAGCCCTCTCTCGCTTTTCTATTATCGGCTACTGTGCTGACCCCATATTCCCTGCTTAACAACTCCCGCCGTGCGCCGCTGACATCACTAACCACTATGTCTCTCGGTGTAACCACTGCCTTAACCAAAAGGCATTTGATCATGGCCTCCGCCATGGTCCCGCCGCCAACAAAAGCTATTCGCACTGTGCTTCTCTCACCTCACTACAATATTTACCACTCGCTTGGGCACATATATAATGTTAGAAATCCTCTTGTTACCAGTATAAGCTTTCACCCGCTCCCTTCGCAACGCCAATTCCTTAGCTTCATCCTCAGTGATAGAAGCAGGCACAAGCAGCTTATCCCGTAGTCTGCCATTTATTTGTATGATCACGGTGACTTCCTCTTCCTTGGCTAACTCTTCGTCAAACTTCGGCCAAGATTGGTTGTGAACGCTGTAGCTATGTCCCGTCCTGGCCCACAACTCCTCAGCGAGATGAGGAGCTGTAGGAGCAACGAGGAGCAAAAAACAGCTAATGGCCTCTTGCCAAAGAGAAATTGAAACATTCCCCGCTTCCTGCACCTTGGATAGATAATTCGTGAATTCCATAAGGCTGGCCAGCATAGTATTAAACCGAAATCTCTCTAAGTCCTTCGTCACCTTCTTGATCGTCTTATGGATGTTATGGCAAAGGGCTCTCTCCACCTCAAGCTTGACAGCGTGGCTGTCATAGCCTGTTTCTACCAGGCCCCACACGCGGCTTAACCACCGGCTTATGCCTACAATGCCAGTATCAATCCACTCCCCTCCCAATTCCCACGGTCCGATAAACATGAGATAGGCGCGAACAGCGTCAGCACCTAACTCAGCTACATATTCATCTGGGGCAATTACATTGCCCTTGGATTTGCTCATCTTTCCACCATGGTAAATTATGGTTCCTTGGTTAAAAAGACGACTGAACGGCTCGTCAAAATGGACCAGTCCCATGTCTCTCAATGCTTTGATGAAGAAGCGGGCATACAGGAGATGCATGACAGCATGCTCAGCACCGCCAGTATACAAATCCACAGGTAGCCAATACTTCAGCTTCTCAGCATCAAAAGGGGCATCCTCGGT
>JADFUX010000110.1 GCA_015222255.1 Chloroflexota bacterium | reverse complement strand
TCCATTGCCACCAAAGACTTTTCCAGCGTTATTTCGCAAAAGCTGAGCAAGGTCTCGCCATCAGGCATCAGGAGATTCTTTGATTTAATCTCCTCCATGGAAGGTGCCATTTCCCTGGGCGTTGGCGAACCCGATTTCGTCACCCCCTGGCATATCAGAGAGGCAGCGATTCATTCTCTAGAAAAAGGCTACACCATGTACACTTCAAACTATGGCCTGCTTGAGCTACGTCACAAGGTGGCGGAAAATCTGGAGTCTCATTACGGATTGAGTTACGATCCTGACTGTGAGATTCTCATCACCGTGGGCGTCAGTGAGGGGTTAGATCTTGCTTTGAGGACCATCCTTGACCCCGAGGATGAGGTGATCATGCCCGACCCGTGCTACGTCTCCTACCCTGCTGGGACTATTCTAGCTGGCGGCGTGCCAGTCCTTATTCCTACCTATCAACGGAATAGCTTCAATATCAGAGCTGCCGATATTGAGCCCAGGATTACGAAGCGAACGAAAGCTATTCTGATTGGCTATCCCGCGAATCCGACTGGCGCAGTGATGCCAAAGGAAGAGCTAAGTAAAATTGCCCAATTGGCCCAACGATATAGCTTGCTGGTGATATCCGATGAGATTTATGCCCGGCTGGTTTATGGCACGCAGCATAGCTGTTTTGCCTGCTTTCCTGACATGAAAGAGCAAACCATTTTGCTTGGGGGCTTTTCCAAAGCCTATGCTATGACTGGCTGGCGCATTGGGTACGCGGCTGCTAACCACCAAATTATTGAAGCTATGACCAAAATTCACCAGTATTCCATGCTCTGCGCTCCAATATCCAGCCAGATGGCAGCTATCGAGGCACTGAGAAACGGGGAGAATGAAATCGAAGCGATGGTCAGAGAATACGATAAGCGTCGTCGCATTATGCTGAAGAGACTGAATGAGATTGGCCTGACCTGCTTCGAGCCCAAAGGGGCATTCTACGCTTTTCCCTCAATAGAGGTTACGGGCATGACCTCGGAAGAATTCGCCGAAAAGCTATTGATAGAGGAAAAGGTTGTGGTGGTACCGGGTTCTGCTTTCGGACAATGTGGTGAGGGTTTCGTTCGATGCTCTTACGCCACTTCTCTGGCTAACATCGAGGAAGCCGCACACAGGATGGGAAGGTTCGTCGCTAGGGCACGCCAAAGGCACGCTCCAAATCAAGGCGCTGGAGGAGCTTCATCTTCTCCTTGACTTCCCTCATAGTCTCCCTGGCTATAGCTTCAGCCCGGTTGTCCCCTTCGGCAAGAACCTCTGCAACATAATTGCGCTTAGAGGCTAAGATAGCCCGCTTTTCCCGAAAAGGTTCAAGTGCAGAAGCAATGTTTTGAGCTAGCAGCTTTTTGCAATCAACGCAGCCAATGCCGGCCCGGCGACATTCCAAGGCAATTTCATCCACTCGGGCGGGGGAGAAGAATTGATGGAGGCGGAAAACATTGCATATATCAGGATGTCCTGGGTCAGAGCGGTACCTGCGCGCCGGATCGGTAACCGCAGCCATCACCCGCTCTAGAATCTCTCGAGGGGAAGCACCTATATCAACATGGTTATCATAGCTCTTGCTCATTTTCTGAACCCCATCCAAGCCCAGAACTGAGGGAGAAGAGGTGAGCTTTGCTTGCGGTTCGGGGAATACGGTTCCGTAGGCAGAATTGAATCTACGCACTATCTCTCGGGCCAACTCAAGATGGGGAAGCTGGTCCTCACCAACAGGAACGATTTCCCCTTTGTAAAGGGCGATATCTGCAGTCATGAGGACAGGATAGCCTACCAGCCCATAGTTGACATTATCTGGCTGTGTCCTTACTTTTTCCTTAAACGTAGGCACACGTAATAGCCAACTCAAAGGGGTAATCATGCCAAACAAGGTATGAAGCTCCTCAACCTCAGGGACGTGCGACTGAACAAAGATAATGCTCCGCTCAGGGTCAATTCCGGCTGCGAGCCAGTCAAGCACCATATCATAGATATCCTGCTTAAGGCTATCCGTGCTCTCAAGCGTGGTCAGGGCGTGGATATCCACTACGGAGTAGATGCACTCGTGCTCATCCTGGAGGGAAACACAATTCTGAATAGTTCCTAGGTAATTGCCAATGTGTTGTTTGCCTGTGGGGCGAAAGCCAGAAAAGACACGTTTGGCCATTTGTCTGTGTCAAAGTTTAACACATCGCAAATTAGGCCAACAAGATTTTGTACTCGTTCATAAAGGAAAGCGCTACAGCATTGGTGCAGGGCAATCAAGGGAAAAGTCCACAGTATGGCGAGGCTAGCAAGGAGAGGCAGATATTAGAGACAGCGCAGCCAAGCTATGCAGAGTGTAAGAATCAGCAATCCGCCCGGCTTCCGACTGAGCTGAGTTCCTCCGAGAAACTCCATTCCTCAGCGGTCTCTGAGGCTATAGATGAGAGCGGTCTCCAGCTAAATTTGGAAGCAACTTCCCCGCTTCAGCTAGAGACCAGCTCAGTTGACCACTCAACAACTTCTAGTTAAAACCACGGCACGCTATCGTTACTATTTCCGCTCTTCCCTCCATTTCTTGACTCCCTCTGTCCAGCTTGGGTGCCTCCATCCGTAAACAAGGGGCAAGGTCTTGTCCCACGCCTCCGCGATCAAATCTTTCAATGTGGGATTGAGTTCATCCCAGGTGAACGAACCCATGGACATGGGGAAGAGGAAAGTGGTCCATATTTCCTGCAGCACATCCGGATCGATAAAGACCTCCACAAAGGCGGGTTTACTCTTGTCTCTCACGAAGTCGAAGGCCCTCTTCAAAGCCGGCTTCACATGGACGTCACGCTCTACAAACTCAGCATGGCAACCATATTCCTTGAACATTCTTTCATAGTGAATATTAGGCAATGTATACCAACCATCCCACAAGGGTATGCCGGACGGGGAGAACTTCTCCGAGAAAAGATACTGAGAGCCAGTCACCACGCTAGAGTTGTTCAAGTGAACAAATACACAAGGGATTTGCCACCTAACGCAGGTTTCAATATCTGCTCCTCCAGCTCCAACAGCACCGTCACCCATGATGGCGATTGATGGCTTGTCTCGATTATTCAATAGCCCAAAGGCCAATGCATGCGCCGGCGACTGCCCAAAGCCAATGGTATCGGAGGCATCCAGCATGGATGGAGCAAACTTTATCTTTTGCCAGTCCGTGAAATAGGTTGATGCCGTGAAGCCATCCACCAGAGTGTAGTAATCATCGTTAAGCTCTTCATGCAGGAACTCGCTCATCAGCTTGCCGTTCAAATCGGGATGCAGCGGCACCTTGCCTTCTTGAGCTTTGGTTCTTTCAACAGTCAGCCGATCGTACTTCGTCTTCTGCTCCACGACCATGTTGCGCCAGCCAGACCATTTCTCCGGCGGCTTCGTTATCCCCATTGACTTGACACACTCTATCATCTGCCTCAGCATGAGCTTTAGATTTCCAATAAGCTCGAAGTCAGTAGGCAAACTCATGCACGTGTTCTCTGGGCATGTCTGCGCCTGGATAAACCGGCCGCCACCATTCCAGAACGGTGGATAGCCAAACAGTTCCAGGTACTGGATCTTCAGCCCAATCACCAGTGACCGATCTGACTTCCTCATAACGGCACCCCTGGCTCTTCCACAACAGTTAAGTGGATCATACTCTGAGATAGCTCCTCTGCTTTGCCTCCTGGTATGGGTTGGGATGCCGGTCAGTTGCACGAACTCCTGTAGCTCGGGGATTGCATTATCCAACACTATGCTCTCGCCGCATACGATTGCCGGGCTTTCCGCTTCCATAAACCATTTCATAGCCCTCTCCACTTCTTCTGGAGGCGGCACCACCCTGATACGCTCACTGCGGCCACCCCAGGTTACTGGATTATAGCCCAGCAAAAACCGCTGACGTGCGCCACGCCGCCAAGACTGCTCATGACAATTAGCTGGTATCTCCACAGCGACTGGCCCACAAGGCGGAGTGATAGCAGCTCTGATCGCCCTTTTTACCTCCCAAGGCAGTACGGAGGGGTCACCGACTCTTGTTGTGTATTTGGTTATGCCGGAGTAGATCTTGTGGGCACGACTGATACCCTGAGCGAACACCATATTATCAGCCCACATCGGATCGGTAAACGTCAGGCACAACATAGGCGATTGGGCAGACATCCCCTGCACCAAGCCTGAGCTGGCGTTGGTGGTGCCGGTGCCGGGGCCAATTATAGCAACCCCTGGTCTTCCTGATGCCCTCGCTTCCCCCTCCGCTGCGAAAGTAGCTGACTGCTCATGGCGAACATGAATCCTCTTTATCCCATGCTCCAGCAAATGGCCTTCGATATTCCACGTGTTACCGGCAGTAAGATGGTACACATGGTCGACACCCTCACCCTTGAGCACATCACACACCATATCCATCACATCCACGCTCTCCCCCAGCCACTTAACTACCTCCTCCGGGGCCGCTGCCACCTCCGTAACCTCTGCCCCCGGCTTCAGCGTCTCCAAGACTAACTTCTTTTCCTCAGCCATGTCTCCTCCTTTAGTTTGTTTTCCCTTTAGCTAGATCCTAGTCCTCCAAAATGAGTTCATCTTCAGCTTGCTTAGTTACAGCGCCTTCTGTAATCAGTGGCAGTGACTCCCACAAAGCGTTGCGCTCCCACTTGGGCCTATCCTGAAAATACTTGTCCATCGTGCTCCGCTTAAGAGCGAGCTTTGGTGAGGCCTTTATGCGCCAAGTCGAACCCGCGTCCTCGAGAGAACCACCAGCTTCGTTCGCCGCCTCACGAGCATAGTCTTCAAATTCCTTCGTTGTTTTTACCACTCTTATGCTTGCCACTATTTACCCCTCCTTTGTCAGATTCCTGTGCCATCATAAGAAGAATAGAATTCTAAAACACACTCATAGGCATCACCCCCCTGAACGCATAAATGAACCACACCCCTCTCGAGGCATATCCCTTCAGGGCTCCCAAACAAAGGAATTCGATCAATCTGAACCCACTTTTGGATATGCTCCTGTCCGAGACCCAAGGATTGCGGCACTGCCCTGGCAGTCACTAGCGCGCTTGTGCGCTGGTCAGTGTACTGCTATGCATCTAATGTTAATTCTACTACACTTGTTAGGTAAGTCAATCCCTGTCCCACAATGTCCTTGCGATGCTTGACCCAAGATCTCCATTCACGATAACGTGCCTACAGTCATGTAGAAGCTCAAGCAATGCCAAGAGCTAGAGCAAAGTCTGGCTAGAGCTAGCGGCAAGGTTCAGAGGACTAATGCTCCGAACTTACAGAAGGAGAGTCCCGTATGGTGCTTCACCCAGACGGCCACATCAGACAGGTCTAACAGAGCTTTGACGCTAACGTTACCCATGCTAATATTACCCTGGTTGAAGCCCTGAGCCCCAGGTTTCCTATGATTCTGAGGAAGACAGGCGACCGATGAATGTCCTCTTTACTTCCTTCAGAACTTTGGCTCACGAAGGTAAACTCCGGAAAGGCGCTAAGGAAGGCTATAGTGCCAAGTGAGGAGGGACTATGGATGTTTTCTCAGATAATGCAAGGCAAGCGAGATCGTGGATAATCTGCTAGCAGAAGAAGCTTGCAGTCGACTATCGGGGAGAGAGGCATAGATCAAGAAATGCAGCACGAAGAATTGGAACGTGTATCACAGAATCTCTTTCTACTGGATCTAGAGCAGGATATGGAGGGATATCGCAAATTCATTAGTTGCTGGATCTACAAAAGCAATGAAGGGAATTTCTTGGTTGACCCAGGGCCTTCCTCCACCATCCCCAAGTTGATAAGTGCCCTTCGTGCGCTTAATATCGAGAAACTGGACTATGCTTTGCTGACTCACCTTCACTTAGATCACGCTGGTGGCATAGGGAATCTGGTAAAGGAATTTCCAACCCAAGTCGCAGTTCATGAAGGAGCATTAAAGCACCTGATAGACCCTTCAAAGCTTTGGGCAGGAAGCTTAAGCATATTGGGGGAGGTCGCAGAGAAATATGGCAGAATGGAGCCGGTCCCCAGAGATATGCTTATATCTGAACAGGAGATTGCATTAGGCAACAAGACGATTAAGGCTTTGGATACTAAAGGGCACGCTCCGCATCACCGCTCGTACTTGTTTGATGGCATTCTCTTCGCAGGCGAAGCTTCAGGAGTATATCTCGATTTAGGGGGAGGTGATTTTTACCTACGGCCTCCTACGCCACCACCCTTCCATTTAGAGACAGCAATCGACTCTCTGGACAAGCTTGGTAAGCTCGATTTCTCAATGCTATGCTTCGGTCACTTTGGTCACAGCTCAAATCCGGCGGTTGTAAAGGAATTTCAAGAACAGCTCCTGCGATGGAAGGACACAATAGGAAGGGTGCTAAGCAAGCATTACTTGAGCGAGGATAGGCTAATTGAGGAATGCATTGACAGACTCAAAGAAGAGGACCCGCTTTTCGGAAAGATAGAAAGGCTTGATAGGGACATACAAGCCAGGGAAAGATATTACGCCGGAAATAGCATAAGAGGGTTCCTATCCTATTTGAGAAAGGAATATGGGTGAAGCGGGCAGTAGAGGGCTTGAACCTCTGACCTCCTGTGTGTAAGCTGCTGGAATTGTATGTGGTAGTGAACATTCCCTTGTTGACTTGCCGAGCTTTTTCTGAAGCCTCTTGGATGGTGTCCTTTTACCTTGCTCTATCATGGTGATATAGCTTCTGGATACTCCTAACTGTCTGGCGATCTCTGCCCTAGTCATTTCTAACGTCCTTTCTTCTCTATTCGATATTCTGTAGACAGTAACCCTCGACCATGTTGACAATATCATACCATCATGTTGACAATATCGTACCATTATGTTGACAATAT
>JADFUX010000109.1 GCA_015222255.1 Chloroflexota bacterium | reverse complement strand
GGTATATGCGCTCTCAGGAAACCTTCACTTCCTATCTTTCGGAATAGTTCCCAGGGGAAGAGGCTCTTTTCCTCGAACTCCATGATTTGCGGCAGCACAGTTTGCTCAACCAACGATCTCACAGAACGCTGCAATTCTATATGTTCAGATGATAATTCAAAATCCATTTGACGTTCCTACAAGTTCATAGTTCAGCGTTTTCTCTTCAACATGAAAGTTGTCTCTGCTTCAAGAACGGGTCTCTCCTCCTGGTTCTTTGCAAGCCACCTAAAACTTACTATACCCCTTTCCTCGTCAATTTCCTTCTTTGCTATGACTTCTGCCTCAGCCCAAATTGTGTCGCCCGGATTCACAGTTGCCAGAAACTTGAGCTTATCAATACCCAGGAAGGCTATGATGTCGTCAAATAACCCAGTGGCATATTGGAGCCCTGTTGCCAGAGCAAGCGTAAGTATGCCTGGTGCAATTCTTCCTTTGAAACCCAATTTCTTAGCAAATGCATCTTCTAGAAAGAGAGGGTTTATAGCTCCTGTCATAATTGCGAAGGTATCTATATCTGTTCCGGTAACAACTCTTCGCCTTGTCGTAATCTTGTCACCCTGGTTCAATTCTTCGTAATACATAAAGCCTCCCAAACCTTAAGGTCGCCGGGGGTGTCTATCCTTTGCAGGTGATGGACACCACCCGGCCATTCATGCCCGCAAATGTATTGACCACAGTCAAATAAAGCCGGTGAAGTGTATGAAAACCGGCGCCAGAAGCAATGAGACTACTGACATTAGCTTGATCATTATGTTGAGAGATGGCCCAGAAGTGTCCTTCATGGGGTCACCGGCGGTATCTCCTACTACCGCTGCCTTGTGGGCCTCTGAGCCTTTACCACCGAATTTCCCCGCCTCAATCCACTTCTTAGCATTATCCCATGCGCCACCGGCATTATTTAAGGTTATAGCGAGGACAAAGCCGGTCGCCAGGGCTCCAATAAGAAAACCAGCCAGAGCATATTTCCCGAGAACCAGTCCCACAACTACAGGAGCAACTATGGTCAATATTGAAGGAACCAGCATCTCCTTCAGCGCTGTTTTGGTGCAGATATCCACGCACTTGCCATATTCCGGTTTGGCTGTTCCTTCCATCAAGCCCTTTATCTCGCGCCACTGCCGACGAACCTCCTCTATGATTGCCATTGTAGTTATACCCACTGACTTCATGGTCATCGCGCAAAAGATAGGGGGCATAAGAGCACCCAGAATCACGCCAACGATAACCGGCGCACTTAGCAAGCTAAATGCTTCCGGCATTGGCACTACTATACTGCCTTCGGAAATTGTCACTATCTGTGTAGCTAGAGCAAATGCGAGAATTAACCCCAAGGAGTTCAAAGCAGCAGCACCGATGGCAAATCCCTTGCCTGTGGCTGCGGTAGTATTACCCAGTGAATCCAAGGCGTCAGTTCGCTCACGTACCTCTTCCGGTAGTCCTGCCATCGTGGTAATGCCACCGGCGTTATCAGCTACAGGCCCATAAGCGTCGGTCGCCAGTGTCACACCCAAAGTGGACAACATACCAACAGCAGCCAAGGCCACACCGTAGAAGCTGCCGAAGTGGAAAGCTACAACAATCGCTATAGCTATCAAAATCACTGGCGGCCACGTGCTCATCAGGCCGTTGGCAAACCCTTGAATTATGGTGGCACCTGCACCGGAGGTGGAGGCCTTGGAGATCTCCTGTGTTGGCTTAAAGGCATAGGAGGTGAAGTAGTTGGTGCTTTCCCCCATAAGCACGCCGGCAACAAGGCCGCCAAGCACCGCCCAGAATAGCCCTATGCTAGCGCCCAAGAAGTAAATCACCAAGAAAGCAAATACTGCTGTCAATATTGAGGCGCCAAGCGTACCGCGACGCAAAGCTCCCAAGAGAGCGCTCATCTCAACTTTCTCTCCCACTCTAACCAGAAAACAGCCAATTACTGAGGCTACGAGACCACCAGCAGCAATCAACATAGGAATCAGCCAGGCAGTCTGAGAGTCAGCAACTATCCCCATTGCGGTTACCACAACGGCTAATGTCATGGTAGCAATGATAGATTCAACGTAAGACTCAAATAGGTCAGCACCCATGCCACACACATCACCCACATTGTCACCCACATTGTCAGCTACAACTGCCGCATTCCTGGGGTCGTCCTCCGGTATCCCCGCCTCCACCTTACCAACCAGATCAGAGCCGGCATCAGCCCCCTTGGTAAAGATACCGCCACCTACCCTGGCGAAGAGGGCCACCAACGAAGCCCCTGTGCCGTAGGCCGGAATTATAAGCAGGAAATTAGAGTAATCGTGCCAGACGAAATAAAGAATAGATAACCCTAGAATGCCAATGCTGACCACCGTCAGCCCCATAACTGCGCCACTCCTGAAGGCGACCCTCAATCCTTGATTCAAGCCTTTTTGCGCCGCCGCACACGTCCTGCCATTCGCCCTGACTGCAACACTCATACCAGCGTAGCCAGCACCCATGGAACATACGGCCCCAAAGAGAAACGCCACACTCATCCTCCAACCCAGAGCAGGGACAACCGCCAGGATAATGGCTATCACTACCACTGCAATGGCCAGGGTGCGATATTCCCTGCCAATAAAAGCCATTGCCCCTTCCCGAATGGCGCGAGAAACCTCCTGAACCTTCTCCGAGCCCGCATCCTGCCCTAGAACATAGCGCACAAAGAATGCCACTACGCCGGCACCCACAAGCCCCACAATCACACATATCCAGACTAGATCCATATAGCCCCCTTTCTACAGTTTATTGGCTAGATTATCCAGCTTTGCCTCCAGCTCTTTTTGTCTCAACGCCACTGTCAGGTCGCCTCGTGTCCTCTCGATAATCCCTCGTATGGCATCCGTAGTTCTCCTTAGGCCACGAGTGATAACTTCGGTGAAATCCATAGCCATCAGTACTCCATAGACATCATCCATTACAGCTAGCAATTCCTCACAGCGAGAGAAATCCCCTCGCCTGATGTTATCCAAGAGGTAGCGTCTTAATTCTCCCACAGCTTCGCCTAGCCCATTCAGGTAGGCAGGATAATCAACGCCTAACGCCTCAGGTTTGGGTAACGGTTCTTTAACAATCAAGGCTAGAGTTATGCAGCCCTCACTAAACTCTTTTTGAGCATCATGGACAAATCCTGAGTGCCGCAATACGCCGTGCGAGTCAAGGGCCCGGTTCATGTCTTCAACTAATTCACGCGCCGAATCAAGCAGTTGCCTGGCTTTGTCTTGCTCTTGGCAATGTAGAGAGCGTATAGCACTGGAGCTATGCCGAATTACCTGACGGCAAAGGCGCAAAGCTTTCTCCCTTGCTTCGTCCTCAGCCATGAAGTAAGGGCGAATCTGCATGTTAATATTCTCCAAATCCTGGCTTATTTCTGACATTATCGCCTCGCCAATCCTATTATTGCCACAAGCTGCTCCGTAGCTACCCTGACATTCTCCTTGCCAAGGACAGCACCGATTACAGCTACAGAGTCGGCACCAGCAGCCACTACTTGCTCGACGTTGTTCTCATTGATGCCACCAATAGCCACCAAAGGACAAGATACTGCTTGCTTTGTTTGCTTAAGCATATCTAGGCCAACCACAATGGCATCTTTCTTGGTTGTCGTGGAAAACATGGAGCCCACAGCAACATAGTCTGCTCCCTCACCTTCAGCCTTTATTGCCTGGGAAACCGTGGTGGCGCTGCAACCCACTATTCTATCCACAGCTAACTCTTTGCGGACAGCGGCCAAAGGCAAATCCTCTTGCCCGATGTGAAGTCCGTCTGCATCACTGCACAAAGCAAGGTCGAGGTAATCATTTATTATGAATAGCACGCCTGAATCGGCACATAACTTTTGCAGTTTTTGTGCTATGGGTAATAGTCTCCCTTTGCTGCGCTGTTTGTCCCGAAGCTGGATTGCTTTGGCTCCACCTTGGATGATTTCGCCAGCAACCTCAACCTCATCCCTTCCCACCAGAGCTTGTGTATCCAGGATAACGTAGAGCCCAGTTAGTTGCTTTTTCTTCTCCTCCCTTAATATCCTGGAGAGGAGCCTCCGCTCTATGTTGTAAAGAGAGAATCGTGCCTGCTCAAAATCACTGGAATTCACTACCGTACTTATGTCTGGCAGCTTAGCCAACTCTTCCAGCACCCGTAATGATTCCTCCGTCCTTTTGGCATTGGCTATGATTGTGTCGGCTATATCCTGCCGTTCTGAGACTCCTTCAACGTCGGTACCAACGTCACCTTCCGTATCCCTCTGCGACAGAAGTTCTGTCCCTAGTGACAGCGCATACTGGGCCAAGCCATAGCGCATAGCACCCAACTGCTGGCTCATTGCGGCGTCGTCGAGAAGAAACCGCGCAATATCCTCAAGCACACTCAGAGCTTCAGTTGAGCGATTCAGGTTAGCATCAATGATACGCAGCGCTTGGTGAGACACCTTTCAAATCCTTGAGTGGCTCAGGCAGTTCCCCTTCCCTGGCCGCCTGTATCTTCTCCTTAAGCTGCGTTGGCATCTCTTGCCCCATTTCTTGAAACTTCTTCTCCGCCCAGCGGCCTATGTTGCGGGGATCCTTGTAGTAATCCTCGCCGGGGTGCAACGTCGGTTCGCCACTTTCCTCCCACACAGTCTGTAGCGACTTGTGGTGGGCAAAATTTGATACAAGACGGCATAACTTGGTGCTGCCACAAAATGAACACCTGGAGTCGGAGAGCTCTGACATACTCCTCACCAGAAAGCTTGTTTTCCTACGACAGTCTTGACACATAAACTCATAGATAGGCATGTCAGTCCCTGTCTAGCTCCTTTTGATCTCCCTTCCTTGACCAGTCAGCTCCCTCCTTTTCTCCTCTATCTGCTTGGCGGGCTGCTCTCCTCTTTCCATTCGCTCTGTTATTTCCTCATATTCAGGGGCAACCTTTTCCCCTTGGCTCATTCGCCTATTCCATTCAGCCAAGGCTCTGGGATCATCTCGCATCATGCCTTGCGTCAACTCACGATCAGAGAGTATGTCTTCATAGACATCTTTGTAGGTTTTATGCATGGAAAAAGTGGAAAATATCCGCCTGAGTTCAGCGCCTCCGCAGCAAGGGCAGGAATGTGGCAAGGAGGAAAATCTAGCTTGATACAGGCTGACCTTACGTCCGCAAGAGCTGCACCAATACTCGTAAATTGGCATTGTGTGGATTTTACCACAAACAAAGGCACAAGAGGAGAGCTAGCTTATGGCATTTTCGATAAGTTCAATCCGTTTGGCTTTACCTCCCTGGTCTAGCTCTATGGCTACAACGTCTATACGTTGCAAAGGAGGGAGGTTTTTGTGAGTGCTAATATAACTCAAAGCTGAGGAGACGAGCCTTTCCTTCTTGCTTTGCGTTATCGATTCTTCTGGAATACCAAAGCTTAGATCACTTTTGGTGCGAACCTCGACAAAGACAAGATAATCCTTTTGCTGAGCCACGATGTCAATTTCCCCTTCACGGCAACGGAAATTTGTCTCACGAATGCGGTATCCCCTCTTTCTAAGGAATTCCACGGCCAATTTCTCTCCTAGTTTGCCAATCTCTTGACGATTCATATCATTTGAGATTGCTTCGCTCTGCTCGCAATGACAAGGAAAGCGAAGGGCTCGTAATGACATTCCTAACAGGAGCAAAGGACAGGCGATGGATTGGTGAAGGCCCTAGCTGCCGAAGGCTAGAGCCATGCTCCCATGTCCCATAGCCTTTGTGTTTGGCAAATCCATAACCTGGATAGACCCTATCAAGCTCCTCCATGATATGGTCCCTGGTGACTTTGGCCACGATGGAGGCGCAAGCAATCGAGAGACATAATTTGTCGCCTCTAGTTATCCCCCTTTGAGGGATAGCGCATTGAGGCAAAGTCAGTCTATCAATTAGGACGAAATCCGGTTGCTGCGGCAGTTTTTCTATAGCTTGCATCATGGCTAGCTGTGTTGCCTTGAGGATGTTTACAGAATCAATCATGGATGGTGGGACAATGCCAATGCCTAGGGCCAGGGCTTCTTTCTGGATTAAGTCGAAAAGGGGTTGGCGTTTCTTCGCTGTCAGTTCCTTGCTATCACGAACCAACCCAAGCCAAGAGAGATAGCGGGAGTAGGGCAGAATAACGGCGCCGGCGACCACCGGGCCGGCAAGAGCGCCTCTTCCTGCTTCGTCAATGCCAGCGATGAGCTTGTAGCCCTGTAGTTTGAGCTTGTTTTCCTCGTCAGAGTTCGGTGGCTGCGACATATTGCTTCTTTCCCAAGGTCACCGGTTCCGATGCTTCGATAGTGCCACCACCCAATACCTCATCTCCTTTATGGAAGACAACGGCTTGTCCTGGGGCAATTGCCCGTTGCGGATGCGGAAACCAAATATCGCAGATTGCTTCGCCTTCCTCGCAATTACCGCTTGGGGACACGATAGCCACTGCTTCATTTGATCTATAGCGTATCTTGGCAGTTACAGTAATTGGCCCACTGGGTGCCTTGGTTGCCACCCAGGTCACTTTTTTTGCCATGATTCTCTGGCTGTAAAGC
>JADFUX010000108.1 GCA_015222255.1 Chloroflexota bacterium | reverse complement strand
GTTTGGACCGATTTGGCTAAGAGCCTAAAAGTAATGGCAAACGCTGACAATCCTCAAGATGCTAAGCTGGCGAGGGACTTTGGGGCTGAAGGTATAGGGCTTTGTAGAACCGAGCACATGGTTTTCCAGCCCGATAGAATAGACTATTTCAGGAAAGCAATAGTTGCCGAAGAGGCCACAACTAGGGAAGAGGCCTTGAAGAAGCTTATGTCCATGTGCAGACCAGATTTTGTAGAGATTTTTGAGCAGATGGAAGGTTTGCCTGTGACCGTTCGCCTTCTAGACCCTCCCCTCCATGAGTTTCTACCTTTGCCCTATGCCGAGGATGAGCTTAAAGCTCTGTCCAGGCGTTTGGGGATTCCCTTCGGAAAGCTTCGCGCCAAGGCAGGGGAATTGCATGAGTCCAACCCTATGCTCGGCCATCGTGGATGTCGCCTCGGCATTACCTCCCCCGAAATCTATGAATGCGGTGTCAGGGCCATAATGGAGGCTGCGTGCGAACTGAGTGAAAAGGGGCTCAGGATCTTCCCTGAGATCATGCTACCTCTTGTAGCACACGTTGAAGAGCTGAGGTTTCTCAAGGGTCTCGTGGTTAACATCTGTGAAAAGATAAAGCGTGAATGGGGAGCCGACGACCTAAGCTACCAGGTAGGAGTGATGATCGAACTTCCCAGGGCTGCTCTCATTGCCGATGAACTGGCCAAATATGCAGACTTCTTTTCCTTTGGCACTAACGATTTAACTCAAACTGCCTTTGGGATTAGCCGCGACGACGCTGGAACGTTCATGCCCACTTATCTTAAAGGGGAGATTTTCGCATCGGACCCCTTTATCAGCTTGGACGAGAGTGGAGTCGGCGAACTCATAAAAATAGCGGTAGAAAGGGGGAGGAAAACCAAACCCAATCTGAAGATAGGCATCTGCGGAGAGCATGGAGGCGACCCAAGGTCTATAGAGTTCTTCGATAAAGTAGGCTTGGACTACGTGAGTTGCTCACCTTACCGTGTGCCTGTAGCCCGCCTTGCCGCAGCACAAATAGCCGTGCAGCCAAAGATTTGACTACGACACCCCATTCATTGCCGTTGGCTGGTGCCCATGTTAAAATCCAATCACTCTCCATGGTAACTGCCGATGAACTGAAATACTGGATAGGCTTCTCCAAGATACCCGGAATTGGCCGGGTAAGGCTTTGTCAGCTAAAGGAGCATTTCAGCAGCTTAAGAGATGCCTGGGAGGCTCCATCAAGTGAGCTAAAGCGAGCCGGCTTGGATTCCAGAAGCATAGATGCCCTGATCGCCATGCATCCCAGGATTTCCCTCGATGCTGAGATGGAGAAGCTAGAACGCTACAAGACAAGAGCGCTTACCTGCGAAGACCCCTCCTATCCTATGAGATTGAAGGAGATCTACGATTATCCGCCCGTACTTTATGTCAGGGGCAACCTGTTGCCTCAAGATGAACCGTGTCTAGCTGTAGTCGGCACCCGCCGGCCTAGCATCTATGGGCGTCAAGTAGCCCAAGAAATTGTAGCTGACTTGGCCCGAAGCGGGATTGTCATCGTTAGCGGCCTCGCTAGAGGAATCGATTCCATAAGCCACCGCAGTGCCCTGGAAGTTGGAGGCGAGACTGTAGCTGTTTTCGCCTCTGGTTTAGACATTGTTTATCCTGCCGAGAACGCCAAACTAGCCCAGACTATCATGGAACACGGAGCCTTAATAAGCGAATATCCCTTGGGCACCCGACCAAGAGCCGAGAACTTCCCATGCCGCAATAGACTTATGAGTGGGTTGAGCCTTGGGGTGCTAGTAGTTGAAGCTGGGGAAAGCAGCGGCGCTTTGATTACCGCCAACCAAGCACTGGAGCAGAACCGAGAGGTTTTTGCTATCCCTGGCAGCATTCTTGCCCCAGCCAGTAAAGGAACCAATCGCCTCATTCAGGAAGGGGCTAAGTTAGTCCGCAATTGCGCTGACATTCTCGAGGAACTAAACTTGACGATGGCAGCCCAGCAACTGGAAATGAAAGAGCTCTTGGCGGCTAACGAGATTGAATCACTGATATTGAAACAACTGAGTTCTGAGCCGAGCCATATAGACGAGATTTGTAGATGCAGCGGTCTAACCATGCCTGAGGTAAGCAGCACGCTAGCTATGCTAGAGCTGAGAGGCGCCGCAAGACAAGTGGGAAATATGAATTATGTGCTGGCTCACGGTGTCAAGATAGGGTAAGTCATGGCGAAGAAACTGGTTATCGTTGAATCCCCAGCCAAGGCAAGGACGCTAAGCAAGTTCTTGGGGCGCAGCTATGTTATCAAAGCATCTTTGGGACATGTGCGCGACTTACCCAAGGCAAGCCTGGGCGTAGATATAGAGAATGATTTCGCCCCCAAATATGTCATCCCGCAACAAAAGAGAAAGATAATCAAGGAAATCAAGGAAGCGGCGAATGAGGCTAGTTCCATTTACCTGGCTACCGACCCTGATCGCGAAGGAGAAGCGATCTCCTGGCATCTGGTCGAAGCAGCCAAGCTACGGAAGGACAGGATCCCTATCCGCCGGGTGGTTTTTCACGAGATAACTAATGAAGCTATCGGAGAGGCATTCAAGAATCCTCGCCCTGTTGACATGAATCTAGTTAACGCCCAACAGGCCAGGCGTATCCTCGATAGGCTGGTTGGCTACAAGCTAAGCCCGCTCCTATGGCAGAAGGTGCAGAGAGGACTCTCTGCTGGCAGGGTTCAATCAGTAGCTGTGAGAATAATCGTTGATCGTGAGCGGGAAATCCAGAACTTTGTCCGCCAGGAATACTGGACTATTGAAGTTGAGCTATGCTTAGCTGAAGACCGGGAAACAAGCTTCAGAGCTAAGCTGACAGCTTTGTCTGATGGCACCAAGCTGCATATTAGCAATGAGCAAGAAGCAAAGGAGCTCGTTGCTGCTCTGGAGAAAGCTAGCTATGTAGTTAAAGAGATACAGACTAAGCGAATAGCTCGCCAACCAGCTCCACCTTTTATCACCAGTACTTTGCAACAAGAAGCTTGGAGGAAGTTGCACTTCACTGCTAAGCGCACTATGGTTGTTGCTCAGCAGCTCTACGAAGGACTGCCGCTTGGCGAGGAAGGCTCAGTGGGGCTGATAACATATATGCGCACCGATTCTACCCACATTTCTGCTTCTGCCATAACTGAGACCAGAGAGTTTATCAATCAGAAATATGGCAGCGATTTCCTTCCTCCTAGGGCACGACTGTTCGCCCAGAAAACAAAATGGGCGCAAGAAGCCCATGAGGCGATTCGGCCTACCAGGGTTCATCGCGAACCAGAGCAGGTCAAACAGTTTCTTGGTTCAGACCAATCCAAGCTTTATGACCTTATCTGGAAACGCATGGTGGCAAGTCAAATGTCAGCAGCCTTGTATGACACCACCGCTGCCGAGATACAAGCGGACCTCTCAACCTCCGAACAAAGCTATTTGCTTAAGGCAACTGATTCCACTCTGAAATTTCCTGGTTTCATGGCTGTGTATAGCGAAGGGAAGGATGAAGATGAGAAACCGGAGAGCTTCGTTCGTTTACCCAAACTGGAAGCGGGTGATAGATTAAGCTATCTGGGAACCTTCCCCGAGCAGCAGTTCACTCAGCCAGCACCTCGCTATACTGAAGCAACATTGATAAGAGCGTTGGAGGAGAAGGGAATTGGGCGCCCCAGCACCTATGCCCCTATCCTATCTACAATCCAGGAAAGGAACTATGTGCACAAGACAGATGGCAGGTTCTATCCTGAGGAACTGGGGATCATTGTCACAGACATTTTGAATGAACACTTCCCTAACATCGTTAGCCTGGGTTTCACGGCAGAGATGGAACAGACGCTGGATAGAATAGCTCGAGGGACGCAGGAATGGATACCAGTTCTGCGGGCTTTCTACACTCCCTTCGAAGTCATGCTCCAAAGAGGTTCGGCCAAGATACAGAAGGTAGATGTATC
>JADFUX010000019.1 GCA_015222255.1 Chloroflexota bacterium | reverse complement strand
TCCATGTCCCACAGGATTGTCTTTCTTGATCGTGCGAAGACATAGAATAGGGAGCTGCCTTCGGCTATAACAGTGTTATCCTTAAGGGCAAGCACTCCTTCGGTTTCAACTAGCCTTCTTGTCAGCTTAGTAACCCAGGCCGAGATATAAATGGGCTCATTGATGGGTGCTACTTGTTTGAATCTCACTTTGCTTTTAGCAGTAACGCCAAAATAAATTCCGTGGCAGAGAATGGCGTAAGCACTTACTTCATCCAGGAGGGTGTAAAGAATGCCACCATGAACGGCATTGTCCCAGCCTTGGTGGTATTCTCCTGGAGTGAACTCCGCCCTGACTTTTTCTCCATCATAAACAGGCTTCAGCTTTAGCCCTATGGGATTGTCTTGACCGCAGGCAAAGCAAAGCTTGGTTGAGTATTCAACGTCCAATTTGGGGATTTTCACTCATTATCCTCCTTTTCCTGACTCTCGTTAGCTTAGCAACCCCTGTGACATTCCGGGCATAGCGAAGAATCTCCAACCTTGTCTAGTGCCCGCGCTCCGCTTCACTTAGGGTGCCTTTCCCTGGGCTTCGTAATATGCGGAGGACGAAGATATAACGGTTGCAAAGTGGCCAGATCATCCCGTTCTCCTTTGCTCAGCCTTTGCCAACCAAGCATCGCCAAGTAGCCAGCCCGGCGTAACCTGGCGTGGGCTTGCGGTATTATAGCTTGTTTGCCCAGTCTTTGCCTTATTTCGTTGGCCACAGGTGGAGAAATCTCACCACAAAAAAGCGTTGGCTGAATAGTTTCTTGACATAAGACCTCAAGAGTGCTGAGGTGTTCCTCTTCCAAACGGTGCCATTCGTGGTTCTTTTGTTGATAAAGCGCGGTGGCTACTTGATCATGACCAATTTCGTGGACTGGACGTAAGGGCAATGCAGTGTGGCTGAAAGCGTAAGCTTCGAGTTCCAGAGTGCTTATGCCGAGCAGAAGCGCATTCAACGAGAAGGCTACTCCTTTGGCTGTGCTCATTCCCACTCGTAATCCGTTGAAGCTGCCTGGTCCCTTGGCCACGATAACGGCTTCAATAGCCTCTGGCTCTATCTTGGCCTTTTCGAGTAAGTAAGCTAGGTTTGGCATCAACTCTACGGTATGGTTTTGGGTGCATTGCCAGGTAAGTTCGGCCAGAATCTCACCTTTGTGAGACAAGGCAATGCTGGCGAAACTGGAAGATGTATCTATAGCTAACTCCATGTCTGTTGCCTATCTCAAACTCAGTTTGAGCTCTCTCAGCAATTCTAAGTAGCGCTCTCCTCGCGGTTCAAGACAAATAGCGCGCTCTGTATGGGAATCAGAGACATAGTGTAGGGTTATAAGTAGGTTCCTCTCCGGCAATGTTTCTAATCCCTTCTCTGCCCATTCTACTGCGCAGACTCCATTGCCGTAAAGATATTCCTCGAGCCCTAATTCTATGATTTCTTTGATGTGATCAAGGCGATAGAAGTCAATATGGTATAGAGGAAGCCTGCCATGGTATTCTCTGACTATCACAAAGGAGGGGCTGAAGGGGTGCTCCTTTATGCCTAGTCCGTAGGCGATGCCTTGAATGAGGCAGGTTTTGCCTGTTCCCAAATTGCCTGTGAAAAGGAGAATATCACCACTTTGAGCTAGTTTGCCTATCTGCTTTCCCAGGAGTTGAGTTTGTTTTGCGCTGTGTGATCTAAGCTTCAACCGCTCCGTCTTTGAAGTGTTCCCAACCGCCTTTCTCATAACCTGTGATGTTCCCCTTAGCATCTAGTAAAGTCACTCGATCTGGCAATCCTTCTTGGGTTATGTTGCCAATTATGGTTATGGGATAGTGTATGGTCTGTCTGACTCGTTCAATGTCGGCTTTGTTAGCGGTGAAAAGCAGTTCATAGTCTTCTCCGCCGCCGAGAGCTAGCTGTTGGTAGTTTTGGAAATTGGCTTTCACCAGAGGGTGGATAGGCACTTGCTCTATCCTTACTTCGGCACTGACTTCACTGGCCTCACATATGTGACCAAGATCGGCAATGAGTCCATCACTTATGTCTATGGCTGTCTTGATGCCTTGGTCCACCAGGACCTGTCCCTCTCTTACTCTAGGCACAGGCCGAAAATGCCCCTGTCTCAAAATCTTAATTGTTTCAGCATCCAGACTGGTTCTTTCCTTCAGCATCATCAAACATGCTGCTGACAACCCCAGATATCCCGTGACAGCTATTTGTTCTCCGGGCGTGGCTGATGAGCGCCTGAGCATCTTTTCGTTTCTTGCAGATCCTAGGAGAGCGACGGTAATGACCACGTTGGGAGCGACAGCGATATTGCCACCAACTATGGCTACGCCAAATTCATTGGCCAGACGTGCCATGCCGTCATAGAATTCGCAGATATTTTCTACTTCAAGTGCACCAGGCAATGCGAGGGAAACCAAAGCGTATTGAGGGATACCACCCATGGCGGCAATGTCGCTTAGATTGATAGCCAGTGCCTTCCAGCCTAATTCCTCCCACGTGATGTCCTTGAGGTCAAAGTGCACATTCTGGACCAGAGTGTCTGTGGTGGCCAATTGGGTTTGCCCATTACTTTGCCAGGCGGCAGTGTCATCGCCGATGCCTATCAAGAGTCGCTGCCAGGAAGGATGCTCAGGATCCTTCAATCTTTCCGTGATGGTATGAATCAGGTCGATTAAGCCGAATTCCCCTAGCTCGGACAAATCCATTCTTGGGATTATAGCACTCACTTCTGTCCCCCTCAAGTTAACAATCTGGCTTGTGGGTGCTATAGTTTCTTGCTGTGCGTTATGCCCTTGTCAGTGATATTCACGCTAACTTGGCTGCCTTCAAGGCTGTGCTTGAAGACCTGGAAGCTAAGGGGGGATTTGATGAGATATGGTGCTTAGGAGATATAGTGGGTTATGGCCCCGAGCCTCATGCTTGCATCGAGCTGTTACTGAGCCAGAATTATATTTGTGTCGCTGGCAACCATGATTGGGCAGCTATTGGCAAAATTGACACTCTGGATTTCAACCCCGATGCTGCTCGGGCTTGCCAGTGGACAGCGCAGCAACTTGGCGTTGGGGACATGGACTGGTTGCGGGGCCTTCCCCTTCAGCTAGAGCGAGCTGATTTTACCTTAGTTCATGGCAGCCCCCGTGAACCTATCTGGGAATATCTGTTGTCGGCAGTTGATGCTCGTGACAATTTTGCCTGTTTTGACACAAAATTCTGTCTCGTAGGCCACTCTCATGTTCCGCTGGTTTTTCGGCGTGACAAAGCGGGTCAATGTATTCTTGGGAGATTAAGCGATAAGGTTAACGTGGCAAGCGACAGTGACCGCTTGATTATTAACCCTGGAGGTGTGGGGCAACCTCGGGATGGCGATCCCAGAGCCAGCTATGCGGTTTACGATAGCAGCGCCCAAACTATCTATCATTATCGTGTGGACTATGATATTGCTGTTACTCAAAGTAGGATGATGGAGTGCCAATTGCCTTTGTCATTGATTCTTCGCTTAAGTTATGGTTACTAGCTGGGCTATTGCTTTTTCCTTGGTCATGTTATAATAGCTGCCGATGCGCTCCTATGAGGTGGTGACAATAATTGATCCTGAAGTAGACGGGGAAGGGTTGTCCAATATCATGGACAAGCTGGGTAAGTCTATTAGCGACAAGGGTGGCATAGTGGATGAGGTAAGTCAGTGGGGGAAGAGAAAACTAGCCTACCCTGTGAAGAAGTTTGTGGAAGGCAATTACGTTCTCACTCGATTCAGGCTCGAGCCAAAGCTGATCAAAGAGCTTGACACAAGCCTGGGAGGTTCGGAAGAGATTCTGCGGCATCTCGTAATAAGAGTGGAGGATTGATCGGGAGATGGCAAGCTTGAGCAAAGTAATGCTTATCGGCAATTTAGGTTCTGATCCTGAGATGAGGTTCACACCTGATGGCAAATCGGTTACCTCTTTTCGTATGGCTACTAATCGTCGTTATGCTACTTCTGCTGGGGAGAGCAGAGAAGAAACAGACTGGTTTAGAATTACCGTTTGGGGCAAACAAGCTGAGAGTTGCAATCAATTCTTGTCCAAAGGGAAGCAAGTTTACGTCGAGGGGAGATTGCACGCTCGCAACTGGGAGGGACAAGATGGGCAGATGCGTACTAGCCTTGAAGTAACTGCCGATCGTGTGCTTTTTCTTGGCAGGGCTTTGGCTGCTATCCCTGAGGAGGGAGACTTAGAGCCTGAAGATTTGCCCTTTGATTAGAGTTAGAAGGTTGAAATCAATGAGTGGAGAAACAGGGGGAAGAATGTTCGTTCGTAAGCGGAGGGCTTGCCCCTTTTGTGTCGAAAGAGGGGCTAGGATAGACTACAAAGATCCATCCAAGTTGAGCCGCTATATTTCGAGTCGTGGTAAGATTGAGTCACGAAGGAGAACCAGTGCCTGCGCCAAGCATCAGCGGCGTCTGGCACGGGCCATAAAGAGAGCCCGGTTTCTGGCTTTGCTGCCTTACGCGCCAAGTCATATTTGGAAGACTGGTGGGGTAGGCTTAAAGTAGTGGGGCCTTAAGGAAACAAATGCCAAAGCGCACTTATCAACCCAAGAAACTTTCTCGCAAGCGTAAGCTCGGGTTCCGAGCCAGGATGGCTACTGCCGGTGGGAGGGGGGTTCTGAAGGCGAGGCGTCTTAAAGGGAGGTGGAGGTTGACCCCTGTATAGTTCCTTTATGGAAAGGTCTCTGAGAGTAACAAAGAGAAGCGAATATACCTTGGTCTACCAGCAGGGTACAGTGTGGGCGGGTGGTTTGGTGGTGATGAAAGCAATGCGTAATGGCTTGGGTTCTACCAGATATGGTTTTTCGGTGACAAAGAAACTAGGTAAGGCAGTGCAGCGTAATCGGGTCAAACGCTTGCTCAGAGAAGTAGTTTCTCTTCAGTCGGTGAAGGTGGGGTGGGACATAGTCTTTATCCCCCGCTCTGGAGCCGCTTCTGCTGATTATCACCAACTTGAGGACGCAATAACCAAGCTATTGGCTAAGGCGCAACTGCTGTGCAGGAATGAAGCAGTTAGTGTTAGACTTAATTAAGTCATACCAGATAACAATATCGGAAGTAACTCCCCATTCCTGTCGTTTCCGGCCTAGTTGTTCACATTATGCCTATGAAGCGATTGAGAAACATGGCCTTGTCCGGGGCAGTTGGCTGGCGGTTAAGCGATTGTCTCGCTGCAATCCCTTCTCTAAAGGTGGTTACGACCCTGTACCTTAGTTCTAGATTTAGTCTGTTGAAGTGAAGATTGAGAGATTAGCCCCTTTTATTACTCTTACGCTTTTCGTTCTGTTTCTGTGTAGCTGTATTCCCTCGGCAGGGGAAGCAGAGGGATGGCCCGGAGTTAGCTCGCACAACGGACTCCTCTATACTGCCGCTGGCGATGGCAGTGTAATGGCCCTGAACTCCTCAGCTAGGCTCGATGGGCTAGCTTTTCCTTCTCTAGCAGACGGGGAATGGTATTTCAGGATTGAGGTCCCCGCAGGCGGTGGTGTGTCTTGTGGCCCATCGTCAGTGGCGGCTGCCTTTTACGGTGCGCCGGTTGTGGGTGAGGATCTGGTCTATGTCGGTACTTATAGTGGCGACGTCTTGGCGATGAGCCCCTCAGCGAGAAGTCAGAATCTAACATTCCCTCAGAGAGGGAGTGATGAGTGGGTTTGTCCCTTACCAGGAAATATAGTAGGCCAACCGGTGATAGATGGGAATACTTTGTACGTGCCCAGTTCAGATGGCAGGGTATATGGCTTAGATGCAATCTACGGCGATGTGAGGTGGAAATCCGGGCCTTTGGACGACAAACTATGGACGGGGCCAGCAATCGAGGGGGACACTATCTACGTAAGCACATTCGAGGATTATGTTTACGGCCTCCCAACCGAAGGAGCTTCGCTGGGCAATGACGTTGAGCCATCGTGGGCCTTTAAAGGGGATGCAGGTTTCGTTTCGTCCCCAGTGCTTCGCGACGATATGGTATTTGTGGGCTCCTTTGATCGCAACGTTTATGGCGTAAGAGTGGGGGAAAGTGAGGCAACGTGGAAATTTGCCGGTGGCAACTGGTTTTGGGCGGCTCCTGTGATTGATGAGGGAGTAGTCTATGCCGGCTGCTTCGACGGCAAGATTTACGCTCTCGATGCCGAGACGGGTGATGAACTGTGGGAGTTTGACACTGCAAGTCAAATTGTGGCTTCGCCGGTGCTGGTGGGTGATTTGCTGGTGGTGGCGTGTGACTCAGGCGAAGTATACATACTGAGAACTGACACTGTTGTTGATGAAAGGCTAGCAAGCGGTCCAGTATCCGTTGACGCTCCCATTCGAGGGTCTATTTGTGCCCAAGGAGGCACAGCTTATATTCGTGCCCAGAATGACCGTCTATACGCTCTCGATGTTGAAAGAGGGAGAATAATCTGGGAATTTGCCTTGACTACTGAGTAAGGTTTGCCGTTATGACAGATCCATGGAGTCTGATTGTTCTCAATCCTGTGCTCAATGTGCTGATTGCCTTGAGCAGCGTTCTATGGGGTAATTTCGGGCTAGCCATTATTGCCCTCACCGTAATTGTTCGTTTGGCGCTCTTGCCTCTTACGCTAAAGCAGCTTAAAGCCACCAAGGCATTGCAGGGGATGCAACCAAAGATTCAGGAGTTGCAAAAGAAATACGGTAAGAGTCAGCAGAAGCTTCAGCAGGAAATGAAGAAGCTTTATGCAGAGGCTGGAGTGAACCCCTTGGGTTGCTTATGGCCCATGCTGGTTCAGTTCCCCGTGTGGATTGCTCTATATCAATCCATAATGAGGGCCTTAGCCACTACACCTGACAGTCTACTGGACTTATCTCAGCACCTCTATTCCTGGCCGGTGGTAACCCAGGCAATTCCTTGCGGCAGTCAATTCCTATGGCTTAACTTAGGATATCCCGACTCTACCTTGATTCTGGCTGTCATAGTTGGTGGCACCATGTGGGTACAGCAGAAAATGGTGACAGGGCCCTCTCCTGACCCAAGACAGCAATCCATGAACAGGATGATGCAGATGATGATGCCGCTTATGTTTGCTGTATTCACGTTGATGTTTCCCAGTGGCCTGGCTCTTTTTTGGGCAGTTTCGAATGTCATTGGCATTGTGATTCAGTATTTCGTCACAGGCTGGGGTTACTTGAGGCCAAAGCCTTCGACTGAATTGGCGCCGGTGCATGGAAGCAAGTCAGCGACAAAGAGTGGGCGACAGAGCAGAAAGGGGTAAGGGGATTGGTAGAAAGGAGGGGTTAGAGCATGGAAGAGTTGGAGATAAGCGCTGGGACGGTGCAAGAAGCGATTGAGGAGGCGGAAAGGCAACTAGGAGCAAGCCGCGACCAATTTGAGGTGGTTGTTGTCAGAAAGGGTAAGACAGGAATTCTCGGCATCGGGGGCAAAGAGGCCGTAATTAAAGTGAAACCGGTAGCTTCCCTAGAGCAAGATGTGGTTAAGGTAGCTACAGAGGTTGTAGATACATTAGTGAGATTAATGGGTGTAGCGGGTAGGGTTGAAGCGTCCTCTGAGATACCAGTAACTCTGAATATTGAGGGCGATGATCTTGGCATCCTGATTGGTCGGCGGGGTCAGACCTTGGCTTCGTTACAGTACATTGTCAGGCTCATAGTAGCAGGGCGATTGAAAGCCTGGTTGCCGTTGGTGGTTGACGTTGCTGGATACAAGAAGCAGCACTGTGAGAATTTGCGAAAATTAGCTTTGAATTTAGCCGATGAAGTAAAAATGAGACGTCGTGTCATAACCCTGGAGCCAATGATGCCTGACGAACGCCGCATCATTCATCTGACCTTAGCCAATCACCCCGACGTCACCACCCATAGCATTGGCGAGGGTGAAAGCAGAAAGGTAGTCATCTTACTCAAAAGGGGCTAGCTCGTGTTTCGAAAAGTAGGTAGCAAGATAGATTTTCCTCGCATGGAACAGGATATCCTGCGTTTTTGGAAGGAGCATGATGTTTTTGGCGAAAGCGTGGAGGAAAGGCGAGGAGGACAGCATTACACTTTTTATGAAGGTCCGCCTACGGCTAATGGCAGTCCCGGGATTCATCATGTGCTGTCTCGCCTCTTCAAGGATGTTATTTGTCGGTACAAGACGATGAAAGGTTATCATGTGCCGCGTAAGGCAGGATGGGATACTCACGGATTGCCTGTAGAGCTAGAGGTGGAGAGCGCCCTTGGCATTAGCAGCAAAGCGCAAATTGAGAAATACGGCATAGCCCGCTTCAACCAGCTTTGCCGGGAGAGTGTCTTCAGGTACATCAAGGAATGGGAGGACCTTACTGAGCGCACTGGTTGCTGGTTGGATATGGAGCATCCTTACACAACTTTGGACAACGACTATATCGAATCTTGCTGGTGGGCCCTAAAAAGGATATGGGACAAAGATTGGGTTTATCAGGGCTATAAGGTAACGCCACATTGTCCTAGATGTGGTACCTCCCTCAGTTCTCACGAGGTGGCGCTGGGGTATAGGGATGATACCGAGGATCCTTCGGTTTATGTGAAGTTTAGCGTGCCAGAAGAAGGCGTCAGTGGACATCTGAGCAAGTTAGGTGCTGACCGAAGATTGCCAACCTATCTCCTCGCCTGGACAACTACGCCGTGGACGTTGCCGGGCAACACTGCCTTGGCAGTGGCTCCCGAGGCCGATTATGCCTTTGTTAAGGTCAGCATGGACAGTGGGGGCGAACAACTGATCTTGGCTGAGGCTCTCCTGGGAAGGGCGCTAATTGGGGAATATGAAGTTCTGGGCATCTGCAAAGGCAAAGAACTTGTGGGGGAGCGACTACAAGGGAAAGGGACGGAATATGAGCCCCTGTATCGGCTGCCCGGTCAACTGTACAGTAGATTGGGATTTGTGTTTGTTGGTGCGGAGGCTGGTGGACCTGGCGGCTTAGTGCGGGAGAGCCCCAGCAAAGGTGAGAATTTTGGGCTCATTGCAGAGGACTTTGTATCCCTAGACGAGGGCACAGGAATCGTGCATGTCGCTCCAGCTTTCGGTGAAGTGGATTATAGAGCAGGTTGTTCCCAAGGGCTTTATTTTGTCCAACCCGTGGATGAGCAAGGCATTATGAGAGGCGATCCCAGCTTTGAGGGCAACTTTGTCAAGGATGCTGACCCTCTCATTCTCAAAGACCTCAAATCGAGGGGATTGCTTTACCGCAGTGAAAGGATTACCCATACTTATCCATTTTGCTGGCGTTGTGGCGCGCCCCTTCTCTATTACGCTAAGCAAGCCTGGTATATCAAGACAACGGCGGTGAAAGACACGCTTATTGCCGGAAATGGTGAAATAAACTGGTATCCTGCTTATATCAAGGATGGTCGGTTTGGCGATTGGCTGGAAAACAATGTTGATTGGGCTTTTTCCCGAGAACGCTATTGGGGGACGCCACTCAATATCTGGAGTTGTGGATCGTGTGGCAATCTTGAATGCGTGGGTAGCATTGCTGAACTAAGAGCGAAGCCAAGTCTCTACGGAGGTGACACCCTTGTCGATTTGCATCGCCCTTATGTGGATGGAATTACCTTTGCTTGCTCCAAGTGTGGTGGTGAGATGCGACGTGTTCCTGAGGTAATTGATTGCTGGTTTGATTCGGGGGCTATGCCCATAGGGCAGTGGCATTATCCTTTTGAAAATGGGGACAAGTTTGAGCAGAACTTTCCCGCTGACTTTGTTTGTGAAGCTGTTGATCAAACCAGAGGCTGGTTCTATAGCTTGCACGCTATATCTACTTTGCTCTTCGACCAGCCTTGCTTTAAGAACGTTATCTGCTTGGGACACGTTGTCGATGCCTGCGGAGAGAAGATGAGCAAGTCCAAGGGCAATGTAATCGACCCATGGACAGTGATTAATGATTATGGCGCTGATGCCCTGAGGTGGTATATGTTAGCTTCGGTGCCTGGGGAAAATGTTCATCGCTTCGCTACGGCAGAAGTCGCCCGAACAATGCGAGATTTCCTGTCCACTTTGTGGAACACGTATTCCTTCTTCACCATTTATGCCAATATCGATCATTTTATTCCCCAGCCATCGGGATCTGTGTCTCTTTCTGAGCTTGATAACTGGATTATCTCGGAGCTCAATCGGCTGATAGCAGAGGTAACTAAGTCGTTGGACAATTACAATCCTACTTTGGCAGCGCGGCAAATCGGGAGTTTTGTGCATGATCTCTCCAACTGGTATGTAAGGCGAAGCCGGCGGCGATTTTGGAAAAGCGAGGAGGATGCGGATAAATTGGCAGCCTATAACACACTATATCAGTGCCTGGTTACCGTGTCTCGACTCTTGGCCCCATTCACCCCGTTCATTGCGGAGGAGCTTTATCAAAACCTGGTTCGTTCTGTAGATTCTAAGGCGAAGGTGAGTGTTCATCTGACTGATTTTCCTACAGCAGATGAGGATAAAATCGTTGACAAATTAAGCAGAGATATTGCGCTAGCCATGAAGGTCTCAAGCTTAGGCAGGGCAGCAAGGGCCAGTGCCGGGATCAAGGTGCGTCAGCCTTTAGGGAAAGCTGTGATCAAGGTGGAATCTGAAGAGGAGGAGGAAACCCTAGGCAGGCTAACTGCCCAGATACTGGAAGAAATAAATGTTAAGCAGGTAGAGTTCTCCAGGGAAGAATCTCCCCCAGAAGTGTCGTCTGCCTATAGCGTGGCCAGTGATGCCAGACATTGGGTGGCTACAAGCACCGAGTTGACACCGCAGTTGATTGCGGAAGGAATGAGCAGGGAAATTGTACGTCGTCTTCAGAATATGCGGCGTGCTGCCAATTTTGATATTGCTGACCGCATTGTTACCTATTATCAGGCAAAAGAGCCAGTCAAGCAAGCGATGGTTGATTTTGCCGACTACATCAAACAGGAGACGCTGTCTCAAGAGCTTGTCGATGGTGTTCCACCCAAAGAGGCTTACACGGAGAAGCTCCGTATCTCGCAGTGCGAGGTCGTTTTTGGAGTTAAGCTTTGCTAGGGTGGGGGAGTCTGTCTCAAGGTGGCGAAGGTTGTTTTGGTCTCTTCTCCTCTAACGAAGGTTATCTTTGCTTCCTGGCCGATTTGACAGTTGTGGATAGCCTGGATAAGGTCGTCAACATTGACTGTTTCCTTGTCCTGGAATCCGGTAATCACATCCCCCTTCTTTAGTCCAGCAGCCTCTGCGGGACTACCAGGAACCACATCTGTAACTAGTACTCCTTGGTCAACTGAAAGACTGTTTTCCGCAGCTACGAAGGTATCCACAGTGTATAGCCGCACTCCTAGCCAGGGGCGAATCACGTAGCCCTGGGTGATAATATCTGTGATGATAGGTTTTGAACTGTCAATGCTTAGGGCGTAGCCCATGTTGTCGGCACCCATAATCTTAGCGCTGGTGATGCCCACAACCTCACCAGCCATGTTTACCAGTGGTCCGCCGCTATTGCCAGGATTAATGGCGGCGGTGGTTTCGATAAGGTTGCGTAGCTCGGCTCCTGAGGATAGAGTGATCTCTATGTCCAGGCCGCTCACAATGCCCTCGCTTACCCTAAGCCCCAAGCCAAACGCATTGCCTATGGCCAGCACCCAGTCGCCTTCGCGTAGGCTGGATGAATCGCCAAGTTGAGCATAAGCCAAATCTCCGGCCTCAATCTTGATTACTGCTAGGTCGCTTAGGCTATCAGTGCCTGCTAGAGTAGCTGGGCAAGTTCTGCCGTCATTTAGCTTCACCTCCATGTTGACAGCATCTTCGACTACGTGATTGTTGGTGACGATATATCCTTCAACATCGATAATCACCCCAGAGCCGGCACTCTTCTCAAAGTATCTACGGTCGAAAATATCATGGTAAATCCTCTCGGTGGCTACCGAGACTACCGCGGGTTTCACTCTTGCCACAACATTAGCGAAATCAGGCAGGGGTGTAGGTGGCTGGCTGTCCTGTGCTGGGAATGTCCAATCGGGATTAGCGGGCTCAATTGAGTCGCCAGACTCTGGCGGAGTGGTCAACCACGGTAGTAGCGTGGAGCAGCCGGCCGCCCCCAAAATCAGGGCTAACAATATCAGAGCGATAAGGCCATATTTGATCGTCTGTAGCATTCTATTGGTTAGGAAATTATATCATACCAGTTGTGGAGGAGTTCTGCTCTGAGAGCTCGTATTGAAGTGACTGGGTTCGCCATAAGTGCTAAAGTAATGTGGCAATGTCTGAAGCTTACGGGCAGCAGCTACTGAGGGGAGCGATAGGGCCTCTGATGCTTTCGCTTATCGCTGAATTGCCTATGTACGGATACCAAATTATTAAGGAGCTTGAGGAAAGAAGTGAAGGTTACTTTAGGCTTGCGAGCAGCACAATATATTCGGCATTGCGTAGGCTAGAGGGTGAAGGGCTTGTCTTGAGCTCATGGCAGCAAGTTGCTCAGAGGCAAAAGCGACGATGCTACGAAATAACTGAGAAGGGGCGCCAAATACTAGCTGGCAGATTAGGTGAATGGCAAAGATTCTACGAGGCAGCTAGCAAGGTGGTAAGTAGTGGATAATTGAGTCATTTCTGGAGTCGAAAGCCGTGGTTTAGAGGCCCGCGTTCCGGGGTGCTCCTGCTGAATCAGAGGCCGCGGTGAACTTGTCTACTAGCTGATACCGTCCTAGCTATTAACACCGATGCTCTTGTTCTGCTCTTTGATTGTGCGAGGAACGGGAAATCAGAGCTGTGTTGCTCACCGCCGCCGCTTTTGACCAAATTGGTAGCAAGGGGGAATAGTCAGCTTCTGCAAAAAGGGATTCGCAAGATAGGAGGCGCCCACGTAGGTGAGACTTGCCTGAGGCTCTGGGTTTTTCCTAGCAGCTAGGGGTGGGGTGCAAAAGCTTAAGCCAAAGGAGAGAGCGATAGATGATTTGGGGTTTGAAGAGGTAACCGCGCGCTATGAAGCCATACGGACGGTTCGCGGACAAGGCTGGTGCCATAGCAGATGTCTGCTATGGCACCAAGCTCTTCCTTAGCCTACTTTGGGCAGTTCGAGCTGTGCCTTCTTTACTTCTTCCTCAGGATAGGCATAATCCTGAAGTTTACCTGTTAGGTAGGCATCATAGGCAGCCAGGTCGAAATGCCCATGTCCGCTATGAGCAATCAAAATGGTTTTTGACTCACCAGCTTCCCGGCACTTGAGGGCTTCATCCATAGCTACCTTGACATTGTGGCATGGTTCAGGACCGCTGAGAATGCCCTCAATGCGAGCAAACTTCACCCCAGCCTCAAAGACGGCAGTCTGAGGCAGAGCTACGGCTTCAACGAAGCCCAGCCTATGGAGGTGACATATTGTAGGTGCCATCCCATGATAGCGCAGTCCACCAGCATGAATCGGAGGCGGGATAAAGCCGTGCCCAAGGGTATACATTTTGATCAGGGGGGTAAGACCAACTGAGTCACCAAAGTCATACTCATAAAGTCCCTTGGTCACGCTAGGACAGCTTTCTGGCTCACAGCAGATGATGCGCATGTCTGGTTTCTCCCCGCTGATTTTATCTCTAATCCAGGGGAAGAATTGCCCGGCGAAGTTAGAGCCGCCGCCAATGTTACCGACGATGATATCAGGGTAGGCATCTGCCATCTCCATTTGTTTTCGGCATTCTTCCCCAATGATGGTCTGATGAAGCAGGACATGGTTAGCCACACTGCCTATCGAATATTTGTACTCTGGATGGTCTATCATATACTCTATCGCCTCACTAATAGCGAGACCTAAACTACCGGGACAATCGGGCCATTTTTCCAGCATAGCTCGTCCTGACTTCGTCTCTGTGCTGGGGCTGGGGACACAATTAGCCCCGTAGGTCTCCATCAGGATGCGGCGATATGGCTTCTGGTCAAAACTAATCCTGACCATAAACACCTTGCACTCAATATCAAAAAAGCGCGTCCCCATGGATAGAGCGCTGCCCCATTGCCCAGCGCCGGTCTCAGTACACAGGCCCTTGAGCCCTTGTTTCTTAGCATAGTATGCCTGAGCCGTCGCGGTATTAGGCTTATGGCTACCAGCTTGGCTTGTCCCTTCATATTTATAGAAAATCTTTGCCGGCGTATCCAGGGCTTTCTCCAGCCGATACGCCCGATGCAAAACCGTTGGTCTCCAGGTGCGGTAAACTTCCATCAGCTCCTCAGGGATTTCAATCCAGCGGTCTTTAGTGTTAAGCTCTTGCTCGGCACACGCCCTGGAAAATAGACCGGCTGCGTCATCTACGGTTGCCGGCTTTCCCGTTCCTGGGTGCAAAAGTGGTGGCATATCCCCAGGCATATCAGCCATAATGTTATACCAATGAGTGGGCATATCCTTTTGGTCAAGAAAATACATTCCTTTCTCCATGTTGTCCTCCTTTCTATCTTATGTTGCGGCTAACTCTGTAAAAATAGCTAGCGCATGTTCACCTCCTAATCTTCTTCTTTACCACTTTAC
>JADFUX010000107.1 GCA_015222255.1 Chloroflexota bacterium | reverse complement strand
GAGCAAGAGAGCCAGGTGCATCTTGACAAACTCAGCAGTTGTGCTAAATTTACACTTGTTGTGGATAACTCCTGTTGTTTCGACAACAGGAGTTACTGAAGTTCCCTTATTGTGCCGTCAATAAGGGAAACTGAATTGGCAAGCCCCATGTCAAAGTGGGGCTTGCTCATCTAGTGGGGCTTGCTCATCTAGTGGGGCTTCCTCTTCTGGAGGTGCTTCAAACAGGCAGTCCATAAGATAGTCGCGTGTCAAGGGAATCCGTTTGTCCGCCGCTTCCCTGAGTGTCTTTGCCCAGCTTTTCCCCGGGACACAGGCATTCTCCACCTTCTTGTTCGTCTGCTCACGAATATAATTCACAGCTTCCGCTAGGTCACTATCTCCAGAAACCAGAATGGCCGTATCGTAAGCATCTCTTACGGCTAAGGTGACCATGTCTACTGCAATGCGGGTATCCACACCTTTCTGTGTATAATCACTGTACTCGAATGTTCTCCTGCACTTGGGGCATTCAACTGTATGTGTCCTCGGTACAACTCTTCCACGCCGAACCTGGAGGTTTTCAATCCATCCCAACTTATCCAGAAATCGCTGGTGTCCCTTGCCCTGTAAGGAGTTGGGATGGGGACTCGGGGTAGTGTAGTAATAAGCTCGCACCAAGCGGCGCCCCAAAGTCAGCTTCTTGATTAAACTATCTATGTCTACAGATTTCTGTAGATGCAGACCGAACTTCACACCAGCATACAGATTGCCCCCATCTACGAATACCATGGCACGCTCATTCTCCACGTTCAAAACCTCCTGTTTGCTAACCTTGTCCGTAGCTTTCACGGGAAAAGCGGTGCAAAACCAGATTCCTGTCATTTTACAACATTGTCCCATGCAGAGATAGGTGTTAGAGGCGGAAGCAACGTTAATGCAACCAGGAGTGAGGGCTTCGCTATTGGCAAAGAAATGGCGCCAATGTGGCCAAAGGGCTCTGCTCCAACATAGGCAAATGAAGTAAATCAGCCCTTTCCTACGTAGATTGTAATATAATAGTGAAAATCGGCAACGAGGAGGAAGAACCTTAATGTCCAAAGCACGAATAGGAATCATCGGTGGGACTGGGCTTTACAAGATGGAGGGGATGACTGAGGTAGAGGAAGTGAAGATAGCAACGCCTTTTGGGGAGCCCGTCGATCCTATAATCCTGGGCAATCTTGAAGGGGCAAGGGTTGCTTTCCTCAGTAGACATGGTAGGGGGCACCGCGTCAGCCCCAGCGAGCTGCCAGCGAAAGCTAATATCTACGCCTTGAAGTCGCTTGGAGTGGAAAGGATCATCTCGATCAGCGCTGTCGGCAGCCTCAGGGAGGAAATTCAACCGCTGGATCTGGTTATCCCCGACCAGATTATCGACCGCACCAGTGGCAGAGATAGCACTTTCTTTGGCGGCGGGATAGTAGCTCATGTTTCCTTCGCTGCGCCTTTCTGTCCCGTCTTGAGCCAAATTGCGTTCCAGGCCGCCACAGAGACAGGGGCCAGGGCGCATAAAGGGGGCACCTATCTGGCTATGGAAGGGCCTCAGCTTTCCACCAGGGCTGAGTCGCAACTTTATCGCGCCTGGGGCGCCGACATTGTCGGCATGACGGCTTTGCCTGAAGCCAAGCTGGCCAGGGAGGCTGAAATATGTTACGCCACGCTGGCCTTCGTTACTGACTACGACTGCTGGCATCCGGGCTATGAGTCAGTCACCGTTGAGATGATTCTAACGAATCTACGAGAAGGCGTTGATACTGGTAAGAAATTCTTAAGCTTGGTTATGCCTCACATCCCCAAGGAGCGAGACTGCGCCTGTGCCACCGCCCTTGAGAGGGCTATAGCTACCCAGAAGAAATACATACCGAACAAGGTAAGAAGCGACCTGGACGTAATTATCGGCAAATATCTAAGCGAGGTACAGGATGTCAGCTAAGTTTGGCTGTTTGCCTACATCCGTTGGCAGTCTTCCTCATGTTGACCCAGAGGAAGCTTGCTCCATTGTCATGAAGTATCTTCCTGACATTCCTGCCTGGCCTCAACTGCCGAAACGCTCCCCTAAGGAGAACATGTGCGTTCAATTCAGCGAGGGCTTCCCGGGAGTGGTCATCAACGGAGACAAACTCCACATTGAGCCACCAGCAGATTTCGATACCAAGCTAGAGCAAATCTATATCGATTCTGAGGAAGGCAATTTCACCAAATATGGCGTTTCCCCTGAATACGCCACTGGGCTGCATTCTTTCCTTTCTTCGGCCAAGAGACCAGACCTGGTCAAAGGGCAAGTGACCGGTCCTATCACCTGGGGGCTTACTGTTACGGACCAAGCTGGCTTGGGTATTCTCTATGACGATACCCTGGCTGAGGTTGCAGCCAAGTTCTTGAGATTGAAGGCCTCCTGGCAGGAGAACTTTTTGAGACAAATATCACGCAATACTATTGTCTTTGTTGATGAGCCTTATTTGGTTTCCCTGGGCTCAGTCTTTACCCCCATTCCCGAGGAGAAAGTACCCTCTTTGTTACAGGAGGTCTTGGACGGGATCGAGGGGACAAAGGGATTGCACTGCTGTGGTAACACCAACTGGCCGGTCCTTTTAAGTATGCCAATCGATATCCTTAGCTTCGATGCTTACAACTACGCTTCCTCTCTCAGTGCTTACCCCAGCGAAGTAAAATCCTTCCTCGAGCGAGGCGGCGCTATTGCCTGGGGAATTGTTCCTAATGATGAAGAGGCTTTGGCCAAGGAATCCGTAGCCAGTCTTCAGGACCGTTTGGGAGAGGCTATGGCCCCCTTCACCAGAGACGGGCTTAGCTTTAAGCAGGTTGTGGAGCAAGGATTATTGACACCCTCATGCGGATTAGCGGGTTTGTCGCCGGAGGCAGCAAATCAAACCCTGGAATTATTAGCAGACCTTTCGCAATATTTGAGAAAGCGATATTCGGCATAGCTAGGAGGATTCTCTAAACCTGGGCTTTTCGGCAACCCAGTGAGCATAATATACTAATATGGCAGCACCAATTCGGGATAGAACGGGAGGGCTATGAACAAAAGTAAAAAAGTGTCTTTATCAAAACGGCGCAAACATAAGAAGAAGCTTGAAGAGAAGAAAAAGGCTCAAGCCGTAGCCACCGAGTAATGGCAAAGGTTCTCCTTCTGAGCGGCAAGCCAGGCACAGGTAAGACCTCTCTCATCAAAGAAGCCATAGACAGGGTGAAAATAGAAGCGGGCGGCTTTTATACCCAGGAGATAAGAAGTGCTGGGGTAAGGCAAGGGTTCAAAATTATCACCCTCGACGGCAAAGAAGCTATACTGGCTCACATCAATATCTCCAGTCCATACCAAGTAAGCAAATATAATGTTGACATTGATAGGCTGAACGAAGTTGGCATTTCTGCCATCCAGCAAGCATTGAAGCAAAATGACTTAATAGTGATTGACGAGATCGGCAAGATGGAGCTTCTGTCACTGCAGTTTCAGGAGGTTGTATTACAAGCGATACAGAGTGGAAAGAAAATCCTGGGGACCGTTATGTTCACTTCCCATCCTTTTGCCGATGAAGTAAAACGCCACCCCGAGGTTACAACGCTTGTGGTAAGCGGAGCCAACCGCAATGAGGTCTTGAGCGAGATATTGGCCTGGCTACAGACAGCCTAGGTTGTTTGCTTACCTCTGAGGCTGGATAATCACTTTAATCGAATTCTGAGCTTGGGCGACAAGCTGGAATCCCAAGTGGGTTTCCGCCAGCCCCAGCCTGTGGGTAATCATTTCTTTCACATGTATTCTACCGCTGTGAATGAGTTCCAGTGCTGTAGCGTAGTCCGCAGGACTGCCGGCATAGGAACTGATGAGAGT
>JADFUX010000106.1 GCA_015222255.1 Chloroflexota bacterium | reverse complement strand
TGGGCTTCGACGCTTCGGCCCACGGGTTTCGCCTCTACTTTTGATGGCTGGCGGGCTTAGCCGAAACGCAATTATACTCGCAAAGAAAAGAAGGCAAGAGAGAAGGCGACGACGGTTCAGAGGCAGATATCACCGGCCCGGTTGATCTCCAGCCAGGAGGGCAGCCCCCAATGCCCCTACAATCTGAGGCTCCTCGGGCAAGAGCGCCTTCAGCCCTACCCGTTCCTCTATCTTACGCACCACCCCAGCGTTCTTGCCTATGCCCCCGGTTATCACTAGATCAGGCTCTATGCCCACCCCTCGCAGCAGGTTGAACACCCTGGCGGAGATGGCGCTGTGGAGCCCGGCCAGAACATCCCGCCTGTCCTTGCCTTCTCGGATCAAGGAGGTGACCTCAGATTTGGCGAAGACGGCGCACCGGCTGCTGACCTCCTCCGCCGTCTCTGCCCCAAGCGCCAGCCCGCCCCATCTCGTCACAGCGGATCGCCTTGCAGTCCTGACCCCCCATGTCCAGTATCGTCCTCGCCGAGGGGAAAAGCCAGTTCGCTCCGCGGGCATGGCACGAGAGTTCGGTCACCGTTTCCTGGGCGAAGGGGACAATAACCCTTCCATAGCCGGTGGCAACGATGTACCCTATGTCCCTCAGGGACAGGTTAGCGTGGTTCAGAGCCTCCTCCATGGCCAAGCGCGCCGAGTTGGCACTCTCCGCCCCGGTGGCGATGATGCTGTGGGAGAGCATTTGGTCGCCGCTGAGAAGCACCGCCTTCGAGGTGGAGGCTCCTATATCTACCCCCGCCACGATCACCTTCTCGACCTCAGAGCCATGATAGCATAGCAGAGCATTGTCAATCAGATTGGCAGTTATACCTTTGACACACCAAGGGAAAAGGGGCAAATAATCAAGTAACCGATTTGTAACAGCTTGTCTATAGTTGATAGTCTTTGAATTTATCAGTAAGGCGTCCGTGGAGGGATAGGAAGCGGGCAAAAGGTCTTTCAGTGGTATCCCAAAGTAGCTCTAGAATTTCCCATTTTGCAAGGAGTAGTTTCAACACCCTAGCTATGTTTTCTTCGCCACTAGTGAGGAATACAATGCCTACTTTCCCCCGAATGATGGCCTCTCGCTCATCTGGAACCTTCAGTATCTTTTTATTACAGCTGAATACCAGCCATTGCTTCTCACCAGCTAGAGCTAGCCACTTCACATCCAGCCATCCACCCCAACCTAATTCCCGTAGAGACCTAGCCTCGCAACCAACGAGCGTAAGAGCTCTTGGTATACGAGTACCAATATCCTCGTCACACAGGAGAATTTCAAACAGCTAGTTTCTCCCTATAACGAATTACTTCTTCGATTACTGTAAAGTCAAGTTCGAAGTCACCTGCAATGAAGTCCATCTTTTGACCTGCCTTGAAGCGTTTATGGATTGCCTCAATGGTCACTCCCCTGCCTTTGACAACCGGTAAGCCACCGCTTATTTGTGGGTCTACTACAATTGGAATGTTCTTCCCAGCGGGATACCACCTAGCTGCTAACTCCTGTTCGTAATCAAGCTGGTCTATTGTTTCCCGTACTAAGCCAGGAAGCGTCCAGTGACTTGGCTGATCTATAGCCTGAAGGCTAATTTTAGGCCCCCTTTGTCGGATAACATGAATAATATGTCCCCCCAATGCTTGCAACTCCAAATGGGCAAAGGGGTATTCAAGGTTCCATTGTTCTTGAGCATTATCATAAGCATACCGCACTGTCTGAAACGACACACGCTCTGCTTTCCTAAACTGTGCAGCCACGACGATTTCTATGAGTTGGAGGAAAGAGCATGCCTTTTCTTCTTCTGGATGCCCCTTGAATAAGGGCTCAACTTCGCCTTGCTTAGTGACATAGCCACGTAGCCAATTCCTGACAGTACTAACCGAGACATGCGATAGGTGGGCAACTTCAGTGAAGCTGTACATTGGTTGTGTACGCCAGCCATTCTGACCATTGTTGTTAGACACGACAAATTACCTCCACTGTGTTATAATCAGACTGATGAGGCCCGACTATACAGTGAGTAACTCTGGGATGAGTATTGGGCAGATACTCATCCATGTTTCTACGTAGAGAATAGCACAATATTTTGGTTTTGCCAATGTCCAAGAAGCACAAAGATACAAGCGTATCGCTTCATCCCCTCTCATTTGAGGAAAAGATGAAAGAACTTGCCCAAGCCCCTAAGCAAAAGGATTTTGAGGCTTAGGAGTCTCGCAATACCACTGAAGACGCCCCTGAGTCTGGCTCATCAGATTAGCAAACCTCTCGGTAAGGTTGATCGTCGGTTGCTCCTGTTCGCGGTCGTATTCACCTACTAGCTGGGCAATCTTTGTAGCGCGGGCAGTCACAATAACGTCTTGTGCTGGCGATTGCTCTTCATCTGTACCGAGATCGCCGGACTTGGAACAACCTAACACCATCACTATAGCAAGGAGCAGAATTATCAATGATTGTTTCCTCATACCTCATACCTTCGCCACCGGCCACATCATAGAGCAATGGATACGACTAAACAAGAGCTGTAGTGGAGCCTAGCGGCTGCGACATGTCGCCTTGAGCGCTAAGGACCTGGCTGAGAAGAACTAAAGATTCAACTCTCCTCTATCACTTGCGGACGGTAGATTAACGCCGATTGACGCCAAGTTAACACAGTGATAAGATTTGGTCGAGAATTTGTCAGGCCATGGAGAAGAAAGAGGACAGCTTTCGGGTTACTACCAGCGATGACCTGGAGGTAGCCACTTACCTTGAGATCGCCAAAGAGCTGCGTGGTGAGAAGCCCATCCCTGAGAAGGCACCCGAGGTGGATCGCGAGGCCGTGGTGGTTATCGACTTTGGCTCGCAATACAGCATGCTTATCGCTAGGAGAG
>JADFUX010000105.1 GCA_015222255.1 Chloroflexota bacterium | reverse complement strand
GCCACGTGAAAGCCCTATAATCCAAGATAAGCCTTCCTGATTTCTTCGTTTTCGACGAGCTCTGCGGTCGTGCCCTCCAAGACTAGTTCTCCATTCGTCAACACGTAACCGTGGTTGGCGAGCTTTAGACCCATGCGGGCATTCTGCTCAACTAGTAGTATGGCTATTCCCTCTCGATTAATCTGCGTCATCTGCCCAGCCAGGTGTTGCGTTACTAACGGGCTTAATCCCAGCGAGGGCTCATCTATTAGAAGCAATGTTGGCCCAGCCATCAAGCCGCGCCCTATGGCTAGCATCTGTTGCTCGCCGCCACTCAAGTTCTCCCCTCGTTGTCTAATCCTTTCCTTCAATATCGGGAAAAGATGGAAGATCCTTTCTAATTCCCTCTTTGCCTTCGTTTTGTCTTTCTGCAGGTAGGCACCCATCTCCAGATTCTCTATAACCGTAAGCCTTGGGAAGATTCTCCTTGCTTCAGGCACATGGATAATGCCTCTGGCCGCTACCTTTTCTGGTGGCAGCCCATCTATTCTCTCGCTGCGAAACCATACCTCACCGTCGCTAGGATTTACTACTCCACTTATGACATTCAAGATAGAGGTCTTTCCCGCTCCATTCGGCCCGATAATAACAACGAAATCACCTTCTGCAACTTTCAAACCGATGCCCTTTACAGCTTCTCTCTTATCATAGTGTACTCTGATAGACTTCAGCAGTAGCATTGCTATCCTTGTTCAACTCCCAAATAAGCTTCGATGACCTTTCTATCAGTCGTCACTTCTTCAGGCCTGCCATCGGCAATCTTACGCCCAAAGTCTAGTACCACAAGCCTAGGACAAATATCTACTACTGCCTTCACATCATGCTCCACCAGCATAACGGTAATCCCTTGGTCTCGTAATTTCTTGATGAGGTTGATTACAAGACCCTTCTCGTCATGGCTTATGCCTGCCATTGGCTCATCTAAGAGCAACAGTGTTGGGTTTGTTGCTAAAGCCATAGCTACCCCCAAAAGGCGACAATAACCGTAAGGGAGCTTTCCAGCTAAGCTGTCTCTCAACTCAGCCAGCCCCACAGGTTGAAGTAATTCCTCAGCCTCAGCCCTTTGGTTCACTTCCTCTTTGCGGTAGCGACTGGTGTTGAAGAAGCTCTGCCACGAATTAGTTTCGCATCTCAGGTAACAGCACCTTGTTGTGTTCTCCAGCACAGAGGTATCTTCGTAGAGCATATATGACTGGAATACTCGCGCTATTCCCTTTCTAGCTATTTGGTCTGGCCTCAAGCCAGATATTCTCTTGCCTCCATAGATTATTTCGCCTTCGAAATGGCGGTAGTAACCGCTGATGAGATTGAACAGCGTTGTTTTCCCGGACCCATTGGGGCCAATTACGCCTATTAGCTCCCCTTGATTGATGTCTAAATCAAACTCACGAAGAGCCATCAAATTTCCAAAGCGCTTGGTCAGTTTCCTCAGCTCTAAAATCGGCATAGCCATGTGTGCTCTTCCATCAATCTAACCAGTTTCCTAGTTACCTCGTTTCTTATGCCTCTTGACTCCTTGCAGCGAACTGATTCGCGGTGCTCGAGATATATATCGCCCCAGGTCTACTAGGCCACCGGGTAGCAAGACCACTACCACTATCACAATAATACCATATACTAAGGGCTTCATCCCTACCATTAGTGCACTTGTCAGGTATGCTCCTCCCGCTGACAATACTAGAGCACCGATTATTGGTCCGAGAACAACAGAGCTTGTTCCTCCCACAATGCCCATAATCAAGATCATGATAGAGTCCCAAACGTCAAAAGTTGTAGGGCCCATAAAAAGAGTGAAATGGCAGAAAAAGGCACCTGCAATTCCGGTAAAGAAGCCAGCAATAACGAAGATTATCACTTTATATTTCATCAGGTGTATACCCATATGCTCCGCTAGGGTCTCATTTGACGCAATGCTCCGAAATATCCTTCCCAGGCGACTACGATCAGCCCTCCAGAAAACTACCGCAGCGACTAACACAAGAAGCACGATCACATAGTAGAATGGCACCTTACTAGCGATGAAATCTATGGTGATGCTGCCTATGTGAATGGTACCTGGCGCAGAGGGGGTGAGACCAGTAGCCCCTCGGGTGAGACCCTGCCAGTTTAGGGCTACTATTCTAACAATTTCGCCGAAAACCAGAGTGACAATGGCAAAATAGATTCCCCCCAACCTGAGCACTACAACCCCTAGTGCTAAGGCAACTAAGGCAGCCATTATGCCAGCAAAGACTAAGCCGAACCAGAATGGAATTCCCAGGTTAATTGTCACTAAAGCGGAGGCATAGCCACCAATGGCCATGAACGCTGCCTGACCCAGGCTAAACTCACCTGTCCTCAAAATCGCCACGAATCCCATAACAGCTATAGCCCATACACCGGCCTCAATAAGTAGGGAAAGAATGAATGGGTCCGTGGTAACTAGTGGAAAACACAAGGCAAGAACCAGTCCCACGGCTGGCGGAATGACCTTTTTCATCGTTTATGCTTCACGCTTTTGGACGCCCGAATATTCCCTCTGGTCTGAACAACAACACAGCTATGACGATCACGAAGGCAGCCAATTCACTCCACGGGCCAAGATAGTAAATGAGAAAAGTGCCCGAGAATCCCAGTAATGCTCCTCCGACAACAGCGCCTAGCACACTTCCCAATCCTCCTATGACAATGGCTAGCAGTGCCATAATCAGAGGTGTAAGCCCAATCCAGGGATCAACATAATACAAGGGTGCCATAAGGGCTGCTGCTATACCGGCTAGGGCGCAACCAATAAACATGGTCAGACTTAATATTCGTCCCCTGCTTACTCCATACAGACTGGCTGTATATGGGTCCTGCGCGCTGGCTCGCATTGCCAGTCCCATTTTGGTATGGCTGACTAAAAAGTAAAGCCCAACCATTACTGCAATGGCAATTGCCACCACGAGCAGCTTTTCGTTGCTTACAGTTAAGGCGCCGATTGAGGACACACCTGGAACGGCACTCGGTACAGCCTTCTTTTCAGGGCCAAAAAAGAGCGTAGCTATGCCTTCGAAGAGAAAGATTAGTCCCAGTGTAACCACCACAGGGGGCAGGAGACCTTTGGGAGCGAGGGGTCGTAATAGCCCCCTCTCTATAGCTACACCCAGAACACCTATGGCGACAGCGGTAATGACCAAGCTTACAAAGTAGTTTATTCCAGCGCGGGCGAACATATAATAAATGAGAAACGCACCCAACATGTAAAGCTGGCCATGGGCGAAATTCACTATGCCCATAATGCTGAAGACCAGCACCAAGCCCGACGCTATCAGTATATAGATAGATGAAAGTACTAACCCGTCCATCCACACGACAGGAGGTGGCATTTCTTTCGCGCTCCTCTATACTGTACCTATACTCTGAGATGAAACAAACAAGACGAATAGAGCCAACGGGGGGTGAAAAGAATCTTTAGTAACTAGCCTTCTAAACGAAAACCGACTGTGAGCCAGAGTACCAGTCAATACCTCTGCCCAGCTATATGCTCAATGAAATCCAGCAAAGGGTCGGTGGGAATGAAGATATTGCAGGTGTCCCTTCTTCATCCCCACCGCAGTAGTTCCACACTTACCACCAAATGCTCTGCAAACTAGATTGCGGGACCAACTCTATGCCTATAGTATTTCTAGTATCGGATGTTCGCTGGCATAAACCTCTTCGTATCCCTCTAGCTTGGAAAGACAATTAGGGTAGCCAAAGACCAGAGGAGAACCATAGGTCTTCTCGCCCGATAACGTATATTCTCCCAGGAACGTATCGAACGTCCCTCCCTTAAAGGTGTCCATGATTTGGTCTGGATCAAGGGTACCAGCCTTTTCCAACCCCGCAAATAGTTGGGACATATGCTGCAAACCGTAACCAAATCCGCCCATATACCTCATCGGCTCGCCATACTTTTCTTGATACCGATCGGCTATTCTGCCAGCCATTTCCAGGAGTTCAGGTGAGACTTCTACCTTCTTTAGTGCCCAGGGACAAGGCCAGTCACTCATTGTTCCCTGCGCAGCCTCATAGCCAGCCATTTCGGCAAACTCATAGGGATCGAGCATAGTGCCTGCTTGGCAAAGATACCAATCGTAGCCTTGTTCGGCTGACTGCTTGGCCATCATAGCAACATATCCTGTGGCAGCCCAGGTGTAAATAAGATCCACGCCTTCTTCATCGAATTTCACCAGATAGGTCGTGAAGTCCGTAATGCCAACTGGATGCGTTTGAGAGACGAGGCCTATGCCTCTCTCCTCAAGTTCGCTCTTTGCCTGCGCGATTTCCTCCGCCAGCATCGGCTCCACCAGTGTCGACTCGAGGTCACCTACCTTGGTAGTGCCAGGATGCGCCTCAACAAAGGCAAGAATTTGGGTATCGACAAACTCAATGACAGGGGTGCCAATGACAGTATAGGGATGCTTGCCAAGCGGATCGAAATCTGGATGCTCCTTGGATATAAAGATGACTTTCTCTGGATTTGTTACGGCGGCGGTCGCAGGGAATCCATCACCATAGTATCCGACAATAAAGCTGACCTTCTTGTCGTATACCAGTTCTTTGGCGGCCCTGCTCCCTCCTTCGGGTGAGTATTCACCATCGGCAAAAAACATCTCCACCTGATAGGTCTCACCGCCTATTTCGATACCTCCATCCTCATTTATTAGTTCAGCGTAAACTTCCATTTGTGGCTTAATTGCGTCTCCCCATGGCGACGCAGGCCCACTGAAAGGCATGATGCAGCCCACTTTTAGAGTCGCGACCTCAGGCTCCGGCGCTGCACAAGCTGGCAACATGAGCAAAACCGCTAGAGCCAGCACGACAACGCTGATGGTCATAAGCTTCTTTTTCACCTTTCCTTTCCTCCTTCTTTATTAATTCCGAGACAATGAATAGACCCGCATTCCGCTTTTCTTTCTGCGGCTCGCCAAGCGCTTGTGAATTCCAATCCCTTCAAATGGTCTCAACGAGAAAGTAACATGCAAACAAGAGCCTGTCAACCTTCCTCGACTGCCGGGTTGTTATTTCATCTGTGAAAGGAGCTTTCCAATAATCCTTTTGGGCTCATCAAAGTTGTACGTACGATAAAGCTCTATTAAACTCGCTCTTATTGAACCCTCGGCGTGAATATGAATCACACTCTCCTCTCCGCCCAGAAGTGAGATTGCCTCGCGCAATAGCAAGAATAGCTTGAATCTTTCTTCGCCCGGTATTGCCCCCCTTAGATACTTACTGATGTCTCTCCTTAATTCTTCATTGGCATAGTCATCCCCGCTTGGCGCTGTAACGATTAACCCCCCACCTATATCTATTAGAGACCTCATAACGTTCAAGTAATTCTCATTGGAATACAATTTCCCGATGTTTGTGTAAGTGGCATTGGGGATAGCCATGCCTGTTGCGTCATCCTTTGTACATTCGTATGCAGCCATCTTAGCGCAAAGCTTTTGAATTTCTGCGAAAGCTATAAGATCAACCACGTCTTTTTGGATATGGGGAACTCCCTCAATGCCGTTTGCTTCTGCAACAAGTCTCCCAAGTCCAACTAGGTACTCAGCAAGCCCAGCTCTATATGACACAGCCGATAGACGATGCCAAAGTGCGAACAGAAGGGCAAGCCTAGTGCCGCGCTCAACATCTTTGTAAACAAAGACACGTTCCCATGGTACGAAGACATTATC
>JADFUX010000018.1 GCA_015222255.1 Chloroflexota bacterium | reverse complement strand
CTCGTTCCCCTGAGCATCTCCTGCCTTCTAGTCAAACTGAACTCCACATCACCTCCTGTGCAAGATTTCCAATAAGGGTAACGCCACTGTGAGTCTCTTTTCAACCCCTTTTCACCAAATCCCCCAAAACCTGCTAAATTAATCTAAACTCCGCCACGTCCACCAGTCCCAAATCAGTCAGCCTCAACTCAGGAATAACTGGCAGAGCAAGGAAGGAGAGTATTGAGAAGGGTGCTGGAGGCAAATCGCCCAAGCTAGTGGCGGTCTCCTCCAATTTCTGAAACTGAGACACAACTTCGTCCAGGGGCTCAAGAGAAAGCAGACCTGCGACTGGCAGTGGTAAAGAGGCGAGAATTTCGCGGTTGGCACAAACAACAAGCCCACCTTGCAAATTCTCTATTTCCTCAATCGCCCTAAGTATGTCAAGATCGTCAGCGCCTACAGCTATTATGTTGTGGGAATCATGACCTATAGAAGAGGCTAACGCGCCTCGCTTTAAGCCGAAGCCCTTAACCAGCCCCAAACCGACATTACCACTGGCTCTGTGCCTTTCCACTACCGCGAGCTTCAAAATGTCCTTTTCGGTATCGGGCATGATTGCACCATCCTCGACCTTCACCTTCTCCACCCGTTTCTTAGTAACTATCTGTCCCGGGACGATTTCGATAACTGGATGAGTGTCATCGGTGGCGGAGAGCCTTAGCGATTGCAGGTTGAGTCGCTTCACGCGCACTGTATCTGTCAGCTCGCCAGGAGTGGCTGGCACCGAGAATAAAGGCTTACCTCGCCCTGCCACTACTTTGCCTCGGTAAAACACAGTATCTATCTCTAGCTTGGGGAGATTGGTGATGGTGATGAGATCGGCTAGATAGCCCGGGGCGATGGCTCCTCTGTCATGAAGCCTGAAATACTCGGCAGTGTTGATTGTCGCCATCTGCAGAGCTCGGATTGGCTCCAGTCCCCTGCTGATAGCTTTTCTTACCACAGCATCCACATCGCCGTCGTGAAGGAGGTCGGAGCAGCTACGGTCGTCGACCACAAAGAAACACCGTTTGTAGGTATTATCAGTGACTAAAGGTAATAGAGTATCAAGGTTCTTCTCCGAAGAGCCCTCTCGAATCATCAGGTACATTCCCCGCTCCAGCTTTTCCTTCCCCTCTTCTAATGTAGTGGATTCATGCTCAGAGAGAATTCCGGCCGCCATATAGGCGTTAAGCTCTTTGCCACTGAGTCCGGGGGCGTGCCCATCGATAACCCTGCCTCTCGCGGCAGTAAGCTTGTCCAAAACCTCCCTATCGCAATTGATAACGCCGGGGAAGTTCATCACCTCCCCGAGGCCAATAACGTTCGGATACGCTAGAATATCTCGTATCTCCTCAGCACCGATTTTGGCACCTGACGTTTCCAGGGTAGTTGCTGGCACACAAGAAGGGGCCATGCATAATATATCCAACGGTGATTTCTGTGCCCAGCTTGCGACAAATCTTATGCCTGCAAGCCCGCATACATTGGCGATTTCGTGCAGGTCGGTGACAACAGTCAGAACTCCCCTGGGTACCACGGCACATGCATACTGGGTGGGGTGAAGCATAGAGCTTTCTATATGGGTATGACCATCAATCAGCGCTGGAGCTAAGTAATCACCATGCAAATCGATAATCTGCTTCGCCTGCCCGTAATCGCCTATGCCAGCAATCCTGCCATCATGAATAGCGACGTTGCCCTGTTCCACTTTCCCGACAAAGGTGTTGATAATGCGGGCGTTTTTCAGGACTAAATCGGGTGGCATTTGACCCCTAGCCACGGAAATAAGCTCAGCCAAATTCATTTCTCGCTCTCCAGCACGCAAATTTCAGGCAAATGGCGGAACCTCTCGTTGAGATCAAGCCCATAACCAACGACAAATCCATCAGGTATGGTGAGGCCAAGGTAATCAATTGGTACCGGGACCTGACAGCGGGATGGCTTGTGGGTTAAGGCACAAAGTCTTAAAGTAGCAGGCTTCTTCTTCCTTAAGTAATCAAGTAAGAAAGAGACAGTGATGCCGGTGTCCACAATGTCCTCGATCACCAGAACATCTCTACCTCTTATGGGTGTCTTGAGCCCCTGGACTATTCTAACCTTTCCCGAGCTCTCGTCACCAGAACCATAACTGGAGACCTTGATAAAATCGATCTCCAGGGGCAAATCGAGGTGACGGATGAGGTCGGCCATAAAAACAAAAGAGCCTTTAAGGATACCAATGAGCAAAGGCTCCTTCCCCCGATAATCCCTGTTGATTTCGAAAGCTAGCCTTCCAACGGTTTTGCTGATCTCCTCACGGTCAACAAGAACCTTAAGCTTCGATTGAGGCGGCATGCTTCTCTTGTTCTCTGTGCCTCTGCAATAATGCGTTGGGCTCCAACAGAGGCGGTCTCCTCGTAGCTCTGTATTATAATACTTCATGGGCATGATATACTACAGTTGCATGAAGAAAGGTCTGCTTTCGATATCCGACCTTAGCGGCAAGGAGATCGAAAGTGTCATCGAGCAAGCAGTGGTTATGAAGCGGGGGGACAGGACAGGCCTTCTTTCAGGAAAAGTCTTAGCTCTTCTCTTTGAGAAGCCTTCCTTGCGAACGAGGGTCAGCTTTGAGGTGGCTATGCATCAGTTGGGTGGGCATGTTGTCTATCTATCTCAGGAGGAAGTGGGCTTAGGCAAGCGGGAGTCGGTTTGTGATGTGGCTCGAGTGCTTAGTCGCTATGTCGATTGTATCGCTGCCCGCACTTTCTCGTATGAGACCCTAGATATTCTGGCTCAATGCTCATCGGTGCCTGTGATTAACGCGCTCAGTGATCTAGAGCATCCGTGCCAAGCACTTTCCGACCTGCTTACCATATATGAAAAGAAGGGCGAGCTTGCTGGCTTGACTTTGGCATTCATCGGCGATGGCAATAATGTGGCTAATAGCCTGCTCTTGGCTGCATCGCTTACCGGCATGAATTTCTCTTTTGCCTCCCCGTTGGGCTATGGAATTAGCGATGAGATGTCAAATCGGGGTAGGGAGTTTGCTGCCCTTAGTGGCAGCAGAATTCGGCTCACCAATGACCCCTTTGAAGCGGTCGCAGAAGCGGATATCGTGTATACTGACGTGTGGACTAGTATGGGTCAGGAAAGCGAAGGAGAGAAGCGGCGTATTGCCTTTTCTGGTTACCAGGTGAATGATAGGCTATTATCCTTAGCGAAGGAAGATGCCTTGTTTATGCATCCTTTGCCCGCTCATCGCGGTGAAGAGATTGCTGATGGCCTCCTGGAGAACTCTCACTCGGTGGTCTTTGACCAGGCAGAAAACAGGCTCCATCTCCAGAAGGTGTTGCTGACCAAACTCCTCTTGCCGGCTGACTCAGGGGACAAATGACAAAACCTATTGTAGCTATTGTGGGCAGAACCAATGTTGGCAAGTCTACACTGCTTAACCGGTTGGTGGGCAGGCGTCTGGCCATCGTTGGCGATTTGCCAGGCATCACCCGAGATCGCGTTATTGCTTCCGCTTCCTGGGGAGGGCAGGAGCTAACTCTGATTGATACCGGTGGCTGGCAAGCAAAGCCGAGCACGGTTTTGGAGCAAAAGGTCAAGGAGCAGGTGGAGGCAGCTATTTGTCACGCGGATAGCATTATCTTCTTGGTAGATGCTTGCGATGGGGCTATTGCTGCTGATGAAGAGATAGCTGACATACTGCGTGGTGGCGGTAAGCCTGTAATCCTAACGGCAAATAAGGTAGACTCCGTTAAGCAGAGCGATCGAGTGACTGACTTCTATCGCTTGGGCATTGGTACGCCCATAGCCATTAGCGCTCATCATAATCGGGGGATAGACGAGTTGATGGGGGCAGTGTTGGCTTCTCTTCCTCCATTGGGTGTTGCTGCTGAAGAGTCGGGGAAATTCAAACTAGCCATTGTGGGGCGACCCAATGTAGGCAAGTCGACGTTGATGAACGTCCTCTTGGGCGAGGAAAGGGCTATTGTTGATGAGTCTCCAGGGACAACTCGTGACGCTCTTGACGCTATAGTGCATTGGGATAATAATGAGGTTGTGCTTGTTGATACGGCGGGCATTAAGCGACGGGGGAGGGTTGATGCTGGCGTTGACTATTACGGTTTGCTTCGTGCCCTTCAAGCTATCAACCGATGTGACGTAGCGTTATTGCTAATCGATGCCAGCGAGTTCGTTATTGCTCAAGACATGCACATCGGGGGTTATATTATCGAGGCTGGCAAAGGCATGGCTCTGTTAGTGAATAAATGGGATCTTGTTCCTCAGGAGCAGAGAGTAGAATTCAAGCGGTATTTCGAGCGGCGGCTCAAGTTCCTATCTCATGTGCCTATGGTATACATTTCTGCCAAGTTGGGGTGGGGTGTAGAAAGAATCTTGCCGCAAGCGTGGCAAGTACGGCAGGAGGGGCAGAAGAGGGTGGCAAATTCAGCAGTGAAAGAGGTTGTTGACCAGGCAGTAGCCAACCATCCTCCCCCACGGAGTGGCTCTAAGCAGCTACGTATCACCCGAGCTTATCAAGACAGAATTAGCCCCGCAACTTTTGTGGTACAAGTCAATGACCCCGAGCTGGTTCATTTCTCATATAAACGTTATCTGGAAAACGAGCTGCGGCGGAACTTCGGCTTTCGTGGTACCCCCCTCCGGCTGATATTCGTGAGGCCCGCTCGCAAGAGCAGTAAGAGGAGACAGGTGGTGAAAACATGATTGTTGAACTTGTTGCTGTGGTGATTGTCGCTTACCTTATTGGTTCCATTCCTTTTGGCCTCATCATAGGTCGGTTGAAGGGTAAAGTCGATATCAGCAAGCATGGAAGCGGCAAGACTGGAGCCACCAACGTGATGCGAACGGTAGGAACTAAGGCTGGGGTTGTGACCATTGCTCTTGATTTGAGCAAGGCTCTAGCTGCGGTCATGCTAGCTAAACTGATCGTAGGTTCCGATGTCCTGACTGTTGGCGGAATAACTGTCAACTGGCAAGTAGCGCAGGTGATGGCTGGCTTAGCTGTAATAGCAGGACATAACTGGTCCATATTTAGGAAGTTCAAAGGTGGTAGCGGGGTAGCGGCCTTTTTCGGCACGATGTATGCTCTTTACCCACCGGTGGCTTTGTTTGGTACTGGAGTTTGGGCTGGGGTTGCCGTGCGTAGTCGTTATATGTCGATGGGATCCATACTGGGAGTTCTGGCTACATGGTGTTTAATGGTGCCTTTGACTGTCCACCACATATTGCCG
>JADFUX010000104.1 GCA_015222255.1 Chloroflexota bacterium | reverse complement strand
GTACATAGCTCCTAGGTACTGATCTAGGAAGCCAAAAGGGACATATTGAAGGGAGAGGCTAATATGGCTCTCCCTTCACTTTGACTACTAACCATTGCACGAGCATAGGCATGTCCGATTTCGTGCGTATAGCCGGATACCATAGCCTATCCACTCCTGAAGCTTCGGATAATCTCCCCCAACTTTGGTCTTTTTCCATACATCAGCAAGTAAGTCCTGAAAACCTTGATGGTTAATAACAAAATTCCAATGATGGAGAGCACCAGCACCGCTATACTGGCAGCCAGTTGCCAGGCAGGTATATCACTCACGCCGAGCCTTATCATCACTTCCACAGGAGCTGTGATAGGAAAAATGGTAAGAACTACCCAAATAGGGTTGTTCGGAAACAACATAAGTAAAGACATGAACCAGAGAGGTACAAATAAGGAAAGTGTAAAAATCGCGATCAGTTGTTGTCCTTCCCGGGTATTGGAGCTGATGGCGCCGATACCTGCTGAAAGCACGGCGAACAACAAGTAGCCCAGGATGAAATACACTACAGCCAGAACAAGGAAGTTAGCTGGCAATTGTATTGTGCTGATAAAGCCGCCGAAAGTGGATGAGGCCAGGCTCAATAGGATTGGCACCGAGATTACCCAGACGACTACCTGTGCCAGCCCGGCAGCACCAATCCCGAAAACCTTGCCGGTGAGTAACTGCCTGGCGGAAACGGAGGACAACAATATCTCTATAAGGCGATTCTCTTTCTCCTCACCAAGCCCTTGCAGCAGATAGGTGGAGGAGAAAACGATGGAGAGTGAAAGTAAAAGGCTAAAAACAACTGGAATGATAAAATTCCCGAATCCGCCTTGCTCCGGAGCTATGGCGCCGGTTTCAGTAAGCCTGGTGGTAACCAGATTCAAGGGTGCTTCTACCCGGTCTACAGTGGCCGCGGGCACCTTACCCGCCAATAGATTACTCAAGAGGAAATTCCTGATTGCCGTCGCAATCTCGGCTGGTGCCTCTAGTTGTTTCTCCAGAGTATACCGGCTAACCACTCCCGTCGAGATATAATCCGGCGGGATGACGAAATACTCTTTGATATCCCCCTCTACCAGTGCTTCAGTCGCGTCATCCTGTGTATCAAAGCGAACCAGATTTACCTTATCTTGTTGGGTATATCCCTCGAATCCGCCTGACTTATCTACATATCCAATGGTTACTTCTTCTGCAACGGGCGGCTCTGCAATTCCTGATATGAGCTGGAAAACTCCTATGGCCAGAAGGGCTACGAGTGGCACGATAAGGGTCATAATGATAAACCCTCTCCTCTTTATCGTGTGCAGGAATTCATGTCTGAACATCAATAGCGTCTTATTCATGGTTTTTACCAACAACCTTCAGGAATATTTCGTTCAGTGAAGGAGTAGCTACCTCAAAGCGATTGATTACTATCCCACGGCTTACCAAATGGGCCAGAACCTGCTGAGGGGTTGTCTTGCCATCCACCATCAGCTCCGTGTAGCCTTTGCGAGTGCGCTTACCGGTAACTCCCGGTACTTCCCCCAGCTCCCCTTTAAGATCCAGAAGGACCGAATTATTTTGATACCTTGACTTGATTTCAGTCAGATTCCCGTAAAGAACTGCGCGCCCGTTGTCTATCATTAATATGCGGTCGCAAAGTTCCTCTACTTCATTCATCCTGTGTGTGCTCAGGATTATTGCTTTACCCTGATTCCTCAAGTCAACGAACATTCTTTTCAGTAACTCGGTGTTAACCGGGTCTAGACCAGAAAATGGCTCATCCAGAATAACCAGTTCTGGATCATGGATGATAGCAATGAGGAATTGGATAACCTGCCTCATGCCCGTGCTCAACTCCTCAATCTTCTTTTTTTTGTGCGGTAGCATACCTGTTTGATTGAGCAGCTCGTTAGCTTTTTCTTCGGCTGAGTGCCTGTCCATACCCTTGAGGGAGGCAAGATAGATGATGGAATCGATGGCAGTCAGCTTCCTGTATAGTCCTCTTTCCTCAGGCAAGTAGCCGAGCTTATTCTTGCTAGCTTCACTCAACTTCTCGCCGAGGATTGTCACGTCGCCCGAGTCTGGCTTGATGATGTCCATCATCATCCTGATGGTGGTAGTCTTGCCCGCACCATTAGGACCAATTAGACCAAATATCTCACCTTGGGCGACAGAGAAGGACAGATCGTTAACCACGGCCTTATCTGCGTAGGACTTGACTATATGATTGACTTCAGCGGCAAGCATAGTAGAGGCAGCTTCTCCAATTCCCATTATATAGCAGATCGGTCAATAGTGTTACTTACCTTATGACAAATCGTCACCTTGAAATTCCGGCAGAGGATATAGAGCGAGCAAAGAAGTTCTACACCGAACTTTTCGGCTGGAAGGTTCAGAAAGCTGAAGGGCCGATGGAATATTGGCTGATTGCTACCACCGATGAAAAAGGTGAGGAGGGAGTTGGCGGGGGAATGATGAAGAGACAAGACCGCAAAATAGAGATTCTTGGCCCAGTTAGGAACGCCACGACCACTCTGTTGCGCCGCTAGGAGTTGGGTTACGAAGAACACGGCGCGGGTGACTTGGGTGAAGGAACTCACGCCCGGCTCACAAAGAGCGAAACTGCCTTATGCCATTTCGCCCCAGTTCTTACCTACCTTGATGTCTATCCTCAAAGGCACACAAAGCTTCACAGCTTCGGCCATTATCCTGCCGACCAAAGATTTCATCTCTTCTATCTCCTCCTGGGGCACCTCGAAGAGCAACTCATCGTGAATTTGTAGCAGCATCTTGCTTCTTAGGTTTCGGTTCTTCATTTCTCGATGCATATTGATCATGGCAACCTTAATAATGTCGGCGGAGGTGCCTTGCACCGGGGCATTTATAGCCATTCTTTCAGCAGCCTGCCTTACTTGCCAATTGGGGGAATTGATTTCCGGTATGAACCTGCGCCTGCCCATTACTGTCTGTACGTAGCCCAGTTTGCGAGCTTGTTCTTTAGTCGCTTCTATGTATTGCCTAACCCTGGGATACCTCTCGAAGTACAAGGTAATGAATCGAGCTGATTCCTCGCGGCTCAGTTCGGTAGCTTGTTCCAACCCATAGTCGCTCATGCCATAGATAACACCAAAGTTGACCGTTTTGGCGACACGACGCATCTCATAGGTTACGTCAGCCTTTTCCACACCATAAATCCTGGAAGCAGTCGTAGCATGAATATCCTCATCTCTGGCAAAGGCGGCAATGAGTTCAGTGTCTTGGGAGAGATGGGCCAGGGCTCTGAGGTCAATTTGGGAGTAGTCGCCACTTAGAAGGTATGACCCTGGTGGAGCTATGATCGCTTGCCTTATTTTCCCTCCAAGTTTTCCCCTTATGGGAATATTTTGCAGATTCGGCTCAGTAGAGGAAAGCCTCCCTGTAGTGGTCGCTGTCTGGTTAAAGCTGGTATGCACCCTCCCCGTATTCCGGTTGATGAGCGCGGGCAGAGCCTCAACATATGTTGACTTCATTTTGCTCACTTGGCGATAGTCCAACACGAGCTCAATTATGGGGTGAGTGCCCCTTAATCCCTCTATCACTGAGGCTTCGGTGGAGTAGCCGCTTTTCGTCTTACGGGCTCGGGGCAATTTGAGCTCTTCAAAGAGTATCCTGCCTAGCTGCTGATGTGAATTGATATTGAATTCGTGTCCCACGCTACTGTAGATTTCCGCCTCAAGTTCCAGGATTTTCCTGTTCAGGGAGAGAGACATTTCACGAAGCAATCCGGTATCCAAGACAACGCCACTCCTCTCCATATCCGCTAACACAGGAACCAGCGGCATTTCCACTTCGGTGAAGAGCGGCCACAAGCCTTGTCGTTGTAGCTCGTCTCTCAGATTGTCCCTCAGGTGCCATATGACATCGGCGCCGGCGCAAGCATAGTCAGCAGCTTGTCTCGCTTCTAACATGGCTATGGGGATTTGCTTCTTTCCCGTGCCAACCAGCTCAGCAATAGGAATCATTTCAATGCCTAATCTATTGAAGGCAAGTGCTCTAAGCTCCAGGTTCTTTTCACCGATAAGGTAGGCGGCAATCATTGTGTCGAAGCTCAAGTTCTCCAGTTCTACGCCATAATTAGCTAAGACTGTCATGGAATGCTTTCCGTTATGGGCGATTTTGCCTATCTCTTCGCTTGCCAACAGTGGCTCGAGCTTAGCCATGCCTTGGCTTGTTGGCAGTTGCTCAGGCTGGTTCAAGCCACGATGCCCCAAAGGTATATAGAATGCCTTTCCTGAAGCTGGTGATACCGCTACTCCCACAAGCTCTGCTGTGACAGCTTCCTTGCCCGTAGTCTCAAGATCGATGGCAAAATCATTAGTTCCCTCCAGTTGACTTGCGACCTCGTTTAGAGCTGTCTCCGTGTTCACCATCTGATAAATGCCTTTTGGAAAGGTTTTACGTTCGACTGTGTCGCCTGGCCCGGCGATTTCCTGTGGCAATCTGGGAATCAAGTTAACAAACTCAAGTTCCCGGAAAAGTTCTACCACCTCGTTTCGGTTGTAACTCTTCATCTGGCATGCCTCAAGATTCAAGTTGATGGGAACATCCCGACATATGGTGACCAACTCCTTGCTTTGAAAAGCTTGCCATTCATGTTCACGCAGAGCGGTTTGTAATTTGTCTGGCGTTATGTCTTCAATATGAGTGTAGATTTCCTCCAGGCTGCCAAACTGCCGAATTAGTCTCCCTGCCGTCTTTTCCCCAATGCCCGCTACGCCAGGGATATTATCGGATTGGTCGCCAGTCAGTGCTTTCAGGTCGGTGATTTGGTCAGGCCTTATGCCGTATTTCTGGTTGACTGCTTCTTCGTCATAAAGCAACGCATCGCTAAAGCTCCGCCTTGGAGCCAGTGCTCGTACTCCCGCCACTACTAATTGGAGCATATCGTTGTCGCCGCTTACGATAATGGTCTCAATCCCCTGTTCATTAGCCTGCTTGCTCAAGGTTCCCAAGACATCGTCAGCCTCAAAACCATCGATCTCGAATATGGGAATACCGAAAGCAGCCACCAGTTGATGGACTCGTTCTATCTGGCTTTTCAGCTCTTCCGGCGTAGCAGGGCGCTGGGCTTTGTACTCCTCAAACTTCTTGTGTCTGAAGGTTGGGGCTGGACGATCAAAGGCAATAGCCCAATAGCTGGGCTTGAATTCAGCGATCACTTTGAGCAATGTGCTGGCAAAGCCGTAGACCGCATTTACTATCTCCCCAGTCTTAGAAACTGTTAGCGGAGGCAAGGCGTGGAATGCACGATGCACCAGAGCATTGCCATCAAAGAGTAATACCAGAGGTTTCTCTTTTTCAAACATGTTCATCTCATATTATATAACAGAACCAATTCCTACGAGCGAAGCTTCGTCTAAGCAGGCCAATACACTTAGAAAAGAGAAATCATAATCCAGGCAAGGTCAGGGCTGAGATAAACAGGATGTTATATCCGACGGTTTCCGCGTTGTTCTTTAACACCACGCCGTCCATGTCTTAATCTCCTTTTGTCGACGTTAACAGCCCTTGCTCCAATTATATCCTTACCCAATCTCAGATAGAATACTATGAACCACAATAGGGACAGAAACGATATATTATGACAGATAGACCAGGCTACCCCAGTCTAGCAACGGAAAAGAGTGGGATAGGAAAGACATAAAGGAGATGCGTAATGCAGAATCCGATATCGGCGAAGTCTGCGGATCGCTTGAAGCTGCATCATAGCCTTCAAGCGTTGTGGCAAATGTTCCTATCGGAACAGAACTACCGGTGTCAGCCGGGCTCTATGAGACTAAGCCGCCCCGATGTCACAAGCAGAACGATTAAGACAATCAACCGTTTCGCCCGATGCTGCTACAACTATGCAACATCGGGCTCCACAAGAATTGAGCCTATCCACCTATGTGGCTGTGTCCACCCACGTGCCTACCGGCTTCTGAGTTTTTCGTTCAACTCCTCGATGTTGAGTAGGAATATCCTGTTAGCAGCATTGACCAGATCTGGAGAACACCTGGCCTGGCCGAAAGTCTGTCGTTCGGCTAACTCAATCCAAGCCAGAGGCAGCTCTCCCATTCTGTGAACCATACCGTAAGCCACATCAGGTGCGGCATATAGAACTGTGTTGACACCAGAGCTTATCAGCCGTATCAAGCACATGGGACAGGATTCAAGGGACGTGTACAGCGTGTAGCCTTCGAGCTTGGTGATATTTCGGTGAGTATCTTCAAACTTATCC
>JADFUX010000103.1 GCA_015222255.1 Chloroflexota bacterium | reverse complement strand
TCCTTGGAATAGTCAATGGCCTTACTCATCGCCAGCCTGGCAATACCAATAGCTGCGGTGGTAAAGGTCATCCTCTCGGTGTTCAATGTATCCAGTAATGAATACCAGCCCTCGTCCAATGGTGGCATAAGAGCACCTTCGGGCACTCTGAGATCATTGAAGCCAATGTCGCATGAATGGGAATAGTTTATTCCATGTTTCGGTATGGGGGTTATCATAACGGCTGGGTCTGGCATATCTGCGAGGAAGAGGCTTAGCCCAAATGCTTTCTTGGCGGCTTTCTCCTTTGGCGTTGTTCTGGCTATAATCATCATTCCCCTGGCTCTGTCAGCCCCGCTGATGAATGTCTTATTACCATTTATTACCCACCCACCATCCACCTTCGTAGCCCTCGTTTTTGTGTTCAAAGTATTGCTGCCGGCATCCGGCTCTGTGAGACCCATACAGAATTCAATCTCTCCTGAGGCTATCCCTGGCAGGTATTTCCGCCTCTGTTCCTCAGTGCCATGCCGAATGATACTCATGCCGCCAAAAATCTCACTGAGCACAAGATACCACGGCGCAGCCATACCGCAGCCATTGGCAGCCAACTCCTCCATTGCTATAAGCAACTCAGTCATTCCCTTTCCTGAACCACCATACTTCTCGGGGATTATCAGGCCAGTGAACCCAGCCTGGCTTATGGCTTTGTAGAACTCTTCGCCAAATTCTTCCTTCAGGTCCTTTTCTCTCCAATATACCGGAGGGAATTCCTTGGCTATTTCCCTAGCGGAGTTGGCAATCATCTTTTGTTCTTCACTAAAGCTAAAATCCATTGGTCCCCCGTTTCTATGACAGCTTTTGGCCGTTACCTATCTGGGTTATTGCTTCGCTGCCTCCTTCTTTTCCCTAGCCAGGAAGCGGGCTAACCTGTCCAGCTTGAAGATAGTGTTGAACTCCATGTTTTTGCTTATCCACAGCTTCTTCATTATCACGGAGTCGGTGATAGCACCTTTATAGCTTAGGCCATCGAGCAAGGTTTTTGGGTCTTCACAAGCCATTACAAAGTCGGGAGACCCTAACCTCCTCTCCTCAATGCTGAAGTCGCCGTCGTTGATACACATAGCAAACTCACCCGCCTTGGTCTTCACCGCAATATCACGCTTCCAGCCTTCGATAGCCTTGCGAGCACGTTTCGACTTGCTCATCTCAGCAGCCAGGGCTTGCATCTCCTTGAGGGATTGCTTGTAGATAGCTATGTCCTCCTCGCTAGCCTTGGGGAATACGGGCTCCTTCGGTGTTGCCCAGTTGAGCTCTGATTCTTCAAGCCCTTTCTTGGTAATCTGGTCTGGGGTAAGCTCGGAAGTAGGCACGCAGAAGATATCTGTTATTTCGCCGACACGCTCACCCTTAAAGATGACTTTTACCTCCGTTCCCTTCTTGATTAATCCCGGCACCAGTATGCCGGTTGTGGTATACAGGTTTACGCTCATTGCAGTATCAGCCCCCTCCAGTATCACTCGACCTCTACCATAAGGGGCAATATGAAGAAACAGGGAGGTAGCAAAGTAAGTAATAGGAGGCGTGGTATTCATCCTGCCCACCTGTCCTACCTCCACTGGCTGCGTGGGAGCAAAGTCACAATCAGGGCAATGGGTCAGCATCGGGGGCACCCTGACGATGCCACATTTTGTGCACTTGCAGCCCAGTATCTTCTTTTCATCTCTAATAGCCAGGAAAAAGGGAGAGAACTCCCCCATGCTCCTTTCGTAGAAGGTGTACATAGCGTCGTTTTCCACCAAGTAGTCGCTACCTTCGATGGTCACTACTCTGCTAGCAACTTCGGGTATGTATTCGTCAGGTATAACCTTCTGTTTTTTCTCCGCCATATCTAAGCCTCCCTATTCATGCTCCAGTATTTGACATGCCATATATTGGGCAACAGTACTTCCTGTACCGTGCACCATGGCCGTCCTTAGGTTCCTCTCGATCAGTTCCTTCCTTGCTGACCAAGCCGACATTATGTTGCTGGCACCCACAGCGTGTCCGCAGTAGATTAGCCCGCCAGAAGGGCTAACCAGAAGCCTTCCGCCGGGCAGCATAATGCCCTCTTCGATAAGGGAATCGGCTCTGCCTAAAGGTACTAAGCCAAACTCAGCCAGGGTAATCTCAAGCTCGTGAACGAAGGCATCATGAAGCTCGACGACTTGTATGGCCTTGACAGGATCTTCTATTCCTGCCATATCATAAGCTCTGTGAGAGGCCAGGTGGCCGGACATAATTCGAGACATGTCTTTCTGATTCTTGCCGGCGAAGGAGTGCTCATTAGCTTCACCAAGACCGGTTATCCACACTATAGGCTTTCCGCTATTCTTAGCCATGGCTTTGGCAGTCTCCTCCTCAGCCAGGATCAAGGCTGCGGCGCCTTCGGAATAAACGCAGATTTCCAATTCTTTGAAAGGATAGACTATGTATCTGGAGTTCATCACCTCTTCAGGAGTGACCTGGTCGAATTGTCGCTGGGCATAGGGATTAGTTCTCGCCTGCTTGCTAAGCTGAGATGATATCTGGGCGGTGACCTCCGGCTTCAAATCGCCGGGGTGTTCATCCATATAGCCTAGGACTACTTCGGCGTAACTATCAGATGCCGACCAGCCCAGCTTTTGCTCAAAGAAGCTATCTCCCGACCAGGCAATGGCCTTAATCACCTCCGGAGTAGCTGACATGGATAAGAAGTCAAAGCAATCGGTAGCTTTCTCCACTCCTAGAACTAACACAATTTTGAACCTTTCCCCGGCCAGATAAGCGTGGGCTGCCGATATGGTATAGGCGCCTGTTGCACCACCACAGCTTATGCGAATTCCCGGCTTGTGTTGCATTCCTATGATGCCATGCAGAGGATGCTCAGGAATGCAAGTCCTCTCGAAGATATCGTTGTAAATACTATAGAAGGCAGCATCCACGTCCTTAATGGAAATAGCAGCATCCTTCACTGCTTCCCTGGTGGCCATCTGGGCTAGTTCATAGTAGGTCTTCTCATACCACCTCCCCTTGAAGGGTGTCACTGCAGCACCCACTATCCCGACTTTCTTTGCCATATCTGCTCCTCCTTTCTAGAGACGCTCTGCCCTGGGGGAAACATGATATATACGGGATGATCAAAGGGTAATCGTTCAAACTGGATTTCAAGTCCCTTTTCCATCGATAGGAAATCACCATAATGTACAGACTCAGGGATATAGCCGATATCCGGTTTCTCTTCCGTATAGCAAGCTACAACGACTTCCTCAATTCAGGGTATTCCCCTTACAATTCCAGCCGCTTTGGGAAGAGCATTGAAAGCCTCCTCTTTATAGAAATATCCATTGACAGCGAAAAGGTTCTGTCCATAAATCTTGTTGACGGAGCCTATGAACTTCGTCATATTGGCATTTCTCTTTCGTTCTTCTGATGGTTCCCACAGCAACTTGCCCATGCCGTCCTCCTTGCATATTAAAGAGGCTATTTAGTCTATGAAGCCACGTCTTTCAGCCTCTCCCTCAATATAGCACATAACAGTAGATAGTACTGTGATACATTGCAGGATACACGAGTGTAGTCTCAGCTAATCGCTCCAAGATTTCTGTCTCAGAGATATTAGAGAAGCCTCCAATGCTTAAGGTATTTGACCTTCCATCTCGGTCATCACTGGCTTTGTGAGGAGGAATCCGCTTTGCTTGCATCACGGGGAAGCTGTTCGAGGAGCACCGAACCGGAGGTATTTCGGTGGCACCAACGAGGTTTCAGGATATGCCATCGCTGCGCCGGGCAAGGTTCAGTATCCTTCCGTCAGTGACACAAACGCCATCCAATCTAGCAAAACTGGCCGACCACCACATGTCGCAAATATTGCCACTACCTCCTTGGTTTTCTAGCCCGCGTCTCCTCATAACTTAAGTACAAGTTCAGGGCATTGGCAGCACTGGCAAAGGAGTAATAGAGCGGCAGCCCTGAGGAAACAAACTTATCCATAAGAGGGAAAACCTGATTCACTTCTTCCGGCAAAATGCGGGGCTCAAACATCATGGCCATCGGCTTTGAAACTGCCTTGCTGGCCTCCAGAATTCCTTCTGTCGCCCGGTCCAATAGACCACCTGCCCTTAGACTCTGACGTGAGAATGCCATCAAGAATCCAATTACGCAATCAATCCCTTCCCACTCTGAAATGATGCCAATAGTTTTCACTAGTTTCTCGGTCTCCAGAACAGTCTGTGAATAGTCTATGGGATTTCGCAAGATATTGCCCGCGGCCTGGGTAAACTCACCTATCCGACTCCTGATTTCCTCAGGCAACTCCGGGACTTTCAACCCTCTCTTTTCAAACTCGTCGGCTATCAGAACACTCGCTCCACCTCCAGCGCCTACCAGGGCAACATTTCTCCCTCGAGGAGGACGCATAAACGAAAACGTCACCAAGGCATCGGCCCATTCCTCCAGAGAATGGACTCGAATCACCCCCAGTTGCTTGCAGAGCGAATCCCAAGTAACTTCGCTCCCAGCGAGGGATCCGGTGTGGCCAGCAGCCCCCCTGGCACCCCCTTCAGTAACTCCTCCCTTAAGCAATATCACCACTTTTTCCCTCGCCGCCTCATCCAACGCCCGCAAGAATCGTTTCCCGTCCCTGACCCCCTCAATGTACAAGGCTATGATTTTGGTGTTAGGATCGGCGGTAAGGTATTCCAGGAGATCGCTTTCGCTAAGGTCACAGGCATTGCCGTAGCTTATGACTTTGCTGAACCGAACGCCTCGGCAGATTGCCTGTTTCACTATGGCCAGGGCGTTGCCACCACTCTGGCTAAGAACCCCCACTGAACCACTTTCCTTGGGAAAATCTACATCGAAAGAGAGACGTGATTCAGGGCAATAAATCCCCATACAGTTGGGGCCAATGATTCTGATCCCCATGTCTCTGGAGACTCGGCCCAACTCAAGTTCCAGTCTCGCCCCTTCTCCGTCACCAGTCTCACTAAAGCCTGCGGTGCAAAAGTGTATCGCCTTTACTCCTTTGCGAGCACATTCCGCGACCAACTTAGGAGCCACTCGATTAGAGACCGTGCTAATTGCATAATCCACGGTGTCGGGAATGTCCTCAACACTGGGGTAAACCTTGAGCCCTCCTATTTCACCACCCTTGGGATTTACGGGATAGATCGGTCCTTCGAACTGAAATTCCAGAAGGGAGTCGAAGAAGGTTCTGGTCCAATGCTCCGGGTCGCTAACGCTAATTCCAGCGAGGGCAATTGAGCGGGGATGAAAAAGAAACTCCAAATCGTAATGCGTACGCACTACCTGAGCCTCATGTGCCTTTCCAAGTCTTTCATCCTCTCTCATGCATCCATAACATCCGTGTAATTCTAGTAGCTTTGAGGCTATTTTGCTAGCCTTATTCAGGGAAATTCTAACAATCTCCACACAATGTCTCTGGAACACATTTGCCACCACTACTCCTTTGCGAACTTCCACCTTCAGGTAGGTATGAAGTTCCCAGTCGTGAAAGCCACTTTCGGCCTTCTACTGGCGTTTCAACTCCTCCAGCATGAATACATCCATATGAACCATGATCCTGCCCTCGCCCAGCAACCGTCACGAAGGTCTGTGAGTTGCATGACATAGCGCTTTCCCGACTTGAGATCAGGAGATACACGGCCGCCGAGATGCTATACTTGTTGTTAGCGGTACTTCCATCTCATCCCAGCCAGGTACAGGAGCGTACCGCTAGGCGGTCTATGACACAAGCTGTCCTCCTTATCAATACTAACATCGCCCGACCACCCGTGAGTCCTGTGGGTCTGGAGTATGTAGGTGAGGCCCTAATTGAGGGTGGCGTGGCAGTGCACGTCTTAGATCTCTCCTTCGAGACCAACTGGAAGGCGGCCGTGCAAAGGGCCCTCGAAGACGGTGAGCCGTTGCTAGTAGGCTTATCAGTCCGTAATACTGACGATTGCTCCTTCGCATCCAGAAAGTCCTTCTTGCCCTGGATTAGTGATGTTGTCACAGAAGTCAGGAGGCTCACTGAAGCACCAGTTTTCCTCGGTGGCGGCGGGTTTTCCACGATGCCTGAGGCTGTGCTTCAGGCTACACAGGCTGATGGTGGTGTCGAAGGTGACGGCGAAGCTGCACTGTTAGCCTTAGCCAAGTGTCTTGCCAAAGGGGAAGACTTTGTGCGGCTGCCCAACATGGTCTATTGGCGCAACGCAGATGTCATGCGTAATCCCAGGGTTGACGTCGACCTTCGGAACCTACCCACGCCTCACCGTCGAACCTTTGACAACAAAAGATATGAAGAATTTGGAGCAATGGTAGGGATAGAGACAAAACGAGGCTGCTCACAAAAATGCATCTTCTGTGCCGACCCCCTGGCCAAGGGAAACAAAGTCCGGCTCAGACCACCGCAGACTATAGTGCAAGAGGCCCAGGGCCTTATTGACCAGGGAGTATCGTGGTTGCACTTGTGCGATAGTGAATTCAATCTCCCAGTCGAGCACGCTAAAGATGTGTGCCGAGCCATAATTCAGGGAGGCATAGGGAAGAAGATAAGCTGGTATTGTTACTGCTCACCCATTCCATTTGATCAGGAGCTAGCTAGTCTTATGAAGGTGGCAGGCTGTGCTGGCATAAACTTTGGTGTTGACTCGCTATGCGATGAGCAGCTAGATAGGCTGGGCAGGGTACATTCGTCAAGTGATGTTCACCACCTGGTCAGCCTCCTACGTAGCCAAGGGCTTAACTACATGTTTGACCTGATGATAGGCGGCCCTGGGGAGACAGCAGAGACAGCAAGGCTAACAATCAACAGAGTGAAGCAATTGGATGTCCCTCTGGTCGGGATTGCCACCGGGGTGAGGGTATACGCTCACACTCCCCTGGCAAAGGCCATAGCTGATGGCTCTATCAAGGGAGGGCTGCATCCTGACAAGAGGCAAGCCGCTCATGAGCCCCTTTTCTATCTCTCCCCTCAGCTTGGCAGCCATGCGCCGGCACTAATAGACGAACTCACGGCTGGCGACTCCAGATTCCTGGCTCTGGCGGCACCCGCTGAGAAGGGAAGCTACAATTACGCCGATGACGATGTGCTGTGCCAGTTGATAGAAAGGGGTGCTCGAGGCGCATACTGGGACATTATCAGACGCAACCTGGGAGGCTGATTCATGACTAGCATGGCCTATCACTGAACCGTGAGGGTTGACACTAGGTTTCCGCCGCTTGTCTGGCCCTTGTGGTCAGCAACCCTTCCACGTCGGACTGTGCGAAAACCTTTTCGACGCCGAGTTATCCCTGTATTATTCCACACAGAAGCGGTCTTGAAAGCAATCAGCGGAGAGGATGTCCTGTAT